>NZ_MCSD01000003.1:126596-126726 GCF_002872555.1 Vibrio sp. 10N.286.55.E10 | reverse complement strand
GTCTCCCTCCACCATATTCTTCTTACCTCCTTTGAGAGTTAAGAGAACAACCTAGTTGATGGGCTTATGGGAAAACATCAATTTAGGCTTACTTTGTGAAGAGTAAGACACACCCTGGAGGGGTTCCCGA
>NZ_MCSD01000003.1:0-125802 GCF_002872555.1 Vibrio sp. 10N.286.55.E10 | reverse complement strand
GTCTCCCTCCACCATATTCTCCTTAATTGGAAAATCGAAAAGCCAACTCATTGAGTTGGCTTTTTTCGTTTCTGAACGCGTTATTGAAAAACCCTGTTTTATCAAGACAGAAGTTGAAACCGCTTCTGTCTAAGTTCAACACTTCAAACTTCTATCCGTAGATCTCACAACAAGATTGAATCTCTTAAAGATCATTGAGCGCTCAGTCTCTCCAGGCTTCCATGTGGCGTCCACATACCAAGTAAGCAGCGCAACCTAAGCAGTTTGTAGATACATGCTCCTCACACTCGTCCGCTATTTGTTGTTTCTGCTGTAGTGATGTTTCAGGTTCTAGTATCGGCTCGAAAAACTCAGTCGTCACGATTAATACCTCTATCTTGGTTAGATAGCCTCGATTGAATATCTAAGTAAAATGAGTAACTTGCGTTCAGCCTAACTCACTGTTAGCACAAAGTATCACTCTAAATAATTGTCGTGATGGTACTGTTTTCTAGCAACGCGAATATCTAAAGAACCGCATCTTCTGTAAGCCGAAGGCAAACGCCCTTCTTAGAATTTACAGTTCCAAACAACCGGACACAAAAAAGCCCCTACAGATTTCTCCGTAAGGGCTTTCAATAATCAAAGTAATGTCAAGTTAACTCATTTTTAGTTAACTATCGAGATTAACCTTGAATACCAACAATTAACCACGGTGCATTTTGAGTCGTTAAATCACGCTCTAAGTGCCAGATATCAGTGATATCTTCTTCAATGCCGTCCGCTGTATCACGGTAGCGACCGCTAAACTGAAGGCTTAGCTGCGCTTTGCTACCATCATGGTCTGCGCGAACGATTTCAGCATCAACGTACATTACGTCTGTGTGCTGATCACCGTCCAGCTTATTACGCTCAACTTTTAGATCTTCAAATAGGCTTGGAGACACGTACTCTTCAATCGTGTTTAGCTCGTTGTGGTTCCATGCACCTTGCAGTGTACGGTAGTGCTCACGAGAGCCATTGATGAATGCCGCTTGATCAAAGCCTGGTGGGTAGTTATGTGGAACATCGCTTTGTGCACCAAAACCGAAACCACCAGCAGCGCCTTGTGATTGAGGCTGTGCTTGTTCGAAGTTATGAACGTTTGGTTGCTGCTTAGGTTGTTCAAACTTGTTCTGACCCATTCCGCCGAATGCTGGCTGCTGGCCACGTGCATTCTGCTGATTCATTGAGCCCTGCTTCGCACCCAACATTCCACGTAGGAATTTAAACGCTAGGAACGCAATCAGACCCATGATAAGAATATCCATAAACTGGATACCTTCAAATGCGCCACCAAAGAATGCTGCTAAAAGACCACCAGCAAGTAAACCACCTAGTAGACCGCCCATAAGGCCTTTCTTGCTAGAGTTAGCTGCTGTGTTCTTACCCGTTTGATCTTGTCGGATCGAATTCGTGTTTTGTTGTTTTGGTGCTGGAGCCGTTTTAAAGCTTTTGCCAAATGACTTACCACCACCAAACTTTTTCGCTTCCGCGATTGGCGTCACCGCGACTGTTACCAACAGGATCGCGACTAGTGAGAAAAATCGTTTCATTATTATCCTTTATAGGGTTCTTTATCTTTCGACACCTTAATCATACTCGTTAACAAAGAACAATGAAATATTCACGGCCTTTACACATGTATCATAATATTGCGGCCATTAATTGATTACTGAACTAGCGAAGGGATTGACGGCACTCTGGGGCAGCATTAAAATATTGAACGATGTTCATTTAATAGAAAGTACCCATGGCAAGACGAAACGATCATACTCGCGAACAATTAGTGCAATTAACCTTAAAAACGGTGACCGACTTCTTAGAAGAGCACTCTTATCACGAGTTAAGTCTACGTAAAATCGCCAATATGATTGGTTACGTTCCAAGTACCTTGGTGAATGTATTTGGTAACTACAACCTATTGCTATTACATGTGGTCGCTCAAACATTAGATGAACTGGCGTCAGAATCTGCTGCAGCGGTTGAACAATCGAGCAACCCTCAACAAGCTCTATTCAACCTTGCATACTGTTACCACGATTTTGCACAAAAACATCCTCACCGTTGGCAGCTTATCTTTGAGCACAACATGAACGGTGAAAACCTTCCTGAATGGCAATCAAACCGCATCGATAGAATGACAGGTATGCTAGAGCAACTATTAATAGCTATTGCCCCTGAACATACTAAAAGCGAAGTCGTTAAAGCTAGCCGTGTATTATGGTCTGGAGTACATGGAATTACTCTACTCAGCGTTGATGATAAATTTTTCGCCGCTGAGCCAATCGATGGTAAAGAGTTGATCAATAACCTAGTCTCAAACTACTTAACCAACTGGTAATCATCCAAGGAAAGACAATGAACAACAGCAGCCAATCTTCGCTGTTAACGCAAAAAAGGTTCCTACCCTACTTTATTACCCAATTTCTAGGAGCCTTTAACGACAACATATTCAAAAATGTCCTGTTACTGTTTGTTGCTTTCGCAAGCGTAGACACGCTGCCTATTTCTAGCAATCTATTCATTAATTTGGCCGCTGGCCTGTTTATTCTGCCCTTCTTCCTATTCTCAGCTTTAGCCGGTGTACTGGCTGATAAATACGAAAAATCGTGGTTTATCCGTAAAGTTAAGCTCCTTGAAGTGGTGATTATGTCACTGGGTGCGATCGGATTTATCTATGAAAGCTACGGAATATTACTTCTGCTTCTGTTCCTTATGGGAACACAAAGTGCTTTCTTTGGCCCTGTGAAATACGCCCTGCTTCCACAACAGTTAGAAACAAAAGAACTGGTATCTGGTAATGCTCTCGTCGAAACAGGTACATTCTTAGCGATCCTGATCGGTACTCTAGGCGCAGGCATCATTGCATCTGAAGAAGGCGCAAAGCTCATTGCCGCAGTGTGTATTGTTTCGTTCGCCGTGCTTGGCTATGTATCAAGCTGCTTTATTCCACAAGCGCCAAGTAATGCACCAGACCTGAAAGTGAAGTGGCAACCTGTAAAGCTCACCCGTGCAACACTGGCGATTGCCAAAAAAGACCGCCCAACCTTTCAAGCTCTAATGTCTATAAGCTGGTTCTGGTTCCTTGGTGCAGCTTACCTAACTCAGTTTCCCAACTTCACCAAACTGCATCTAAACGGCACTGAAAGCTCAGTCGCCTTTTTACTGGCACTGTTCTCAGTAGGCATCGCGATCGGCTCTTTGGCTTGCGATAAGTTATCTAACCACCGCATTGAGATTGGCATCGTGCCAATGGGCAGCTTAGGTATTTCGATCTTCGGTCTTTTGATGGCGATATCCATCCCGGAGTCTTTGCCTCACTTTAGCTCTTTCCATCAATTCGTAACCTATTCAGAACTATGGCCACTCTTTGCTTACCTTCTGCTATTGGGTGTCTCTGGCGGTATCTTTATTGTTCCTCTGTATTCACTGATGCAATTGCGTGCCAAGCCTGACGAACGTGCCCAAGTGATCGCCGGGCTCAATATCTACAACTCACTGTTCATGGTAGGAAGTGCGGTTTTAGGTATTGTTTGCCTTAGCGTTTTAGAGCTTTCGATTCCACAGCTGTTTGTGTTGCTCGCGTTGGGAAACACTTTGGTGATGCTGTACCTGTTTTATCAGGTTCCTATCTACGCTTTCCGTTTCTTTACGTGGGTGGTCACTCACACCATGTACCGAGTTAGGCATAAAAACTTACATCACCTGCCAGAAAAAGGCGGTGCGTTAATTGTCTGCAATCATGTAAGTTATATGGATGCACTGCTGCTGAGTGCGGTTTGCCCTCGTCTTATCCGTTTCGTGATGGAAGAGGAATACACCAAGTTGCCGCCGATTCGACGTTTCTTGAAAAGAGCTGGGGTGATTCCAATCTCAGCAACCAACCGCAGTTCGATACGAAACGCTTTTAAAGAAGTAGAGCGAGCCCTGCATGAAGGCCACATCGTGTGTATTTTCCCAGAAGGAAAGCTAACCTCTGATGGCGAAGTGGCTGAGTTCATGCGTGGTATGGAGCTAATTATCAAACGCTCCCCTGTCCCTGTGATCCCTATGGCTCTCAAAGGATTATGGGGAAGCTACTTTAGTCGTTACAAAGGCCGTGCCTGCAAAGGGCTACCCACTCGCTTCTGGACCAAATTAGAGATAGAAGCTGGCGAACCTATTGCACCTAAAGAAGCCTCTTGTGAAACTCTTCGACAGTCGGTGTCCAATCTTCGCGGATCTCTACGCTAGCTAACCAGCCCTTTATTCATATCAGCTGAACAAGCGTTAAGTTTTCCTTAACGTTTGTTCAATTCATTTAGACTTACTTATCATTTTATTGAACGTATAGTGGTCTCATTACAATAACATCACTACAAAACAAGACTCTAAATACAATGAACCTAAAAAAGTCCGTTCCGTTTTATCTTGCTGCGCTGTTTTGCTTAACGCCTTGGGTCAGCTCACCGACAGCCCTGGTTATCGGTTTCCTACTTGCTAGTTTAGGTTTAGTCCCTGAACACTTGGAAGTCGGCAAACTCACCAAAAAGCTACTAGCTTACTCGATTGTTGGCTTGGGTTTTGGCATTCAGTTTGAAAAAGCATTAGCGGTAACAGGCGATGGTATTGGTCTCATTGTAACGACGATTATCGGTACATTAGTCATTGGTTGGTTCTTGGCTAAGAGAATGGGGCTAGACCGCACAACGGGTTACCTTATCTCTTCTGGTACCGCGATTTGTGGTGGTAGCGCGATAGCAGCAGTGGCACCCGCGATCAAAGCAGACGATGAACAGATTGGTTTGGCGTTAGCCACTGTATTCGTGTTGAACTCGGTCGCTCTATTCTTATTCCCTATGATTGGTCACGCGCTTGAACTCAGCCAACAAACATTTGGTACTTGGGCAGCTATTGCGATTCACGATACGTCTTCAGTTGTCGGCGCAGCTTCAGCGTATGGCGAAGAAGCACTGACGACAGCGACCACATTGAAGCTCGCTCGGGCACTTTGGATCATCCCAATCGCTTTAATCAGTGCGATGCTCTTCAAGAACGATCAAAAGAAGATTACGGTTCCCTACTTCATTTTCTTCTATTGCGCTGCTATCGCAGTGAGTGACTTACTGCCACAATTTGAGATGGTTTATCAAGGAATCTTTGATGTGTCTAAGCGAGCACTGGTGGTGTGTTTGTTCTTAATTGGCTGTGGTATTTCAGTTGAGAAGTTAAAAGCAGCAGGACCGAAACCATTGATGTTTGGTATTACAATGTGGGTCATGATCTCGACAGGTTCATTGGCGTGGTTAACTCTCACCTAGACCGCAAGCGAACGCTCTAGATAGTTGCTCGATTACCTAGACACTCAGATTAGCGAATGACACAACAAAAAGGCAAAGCTCAAATGGGCTTTGCCTTTATCGTTTGTGGTAAAAATATTCTTTGTTGCAACAATCACGAATCAAACAGGGGCTTATCACTCTTCTTGCTCTCTCTTTTCATTAAAACGAGTACCACAACCAACACAAATGCGGTGAGTTCAGCCAACGAGCGAGTCAACCCCGACGAAGTAACCGCTTGGCCTATCTGCAGCAAAACCGCGATGATGAGGGCAATTTTCATAATAAGACCTTATTCTATAATCCGTTATTTATATGGCTTATTATGATTGATGGTTATAAAGATAATAAATTCTGTTTTGAACTATCTAATTGCTAAATTAACTAACTGCAGGCCAAGTGAACAAAAAGACCTCCGACTCAACTAGTTAGAGCGCCGGTGTTGCAACAACCACTGCGCTAATCCCGCGCGTGATACCTTAATACCTAACTGTTCTTGCTGAGGCATGCGGTAGTACTCAATAGGGAACTTAAATCGCTCTAGGCTTCCTTGTAGCTGCTCTGCAAACCACTCTTTGGTTGGCAACTCAACACAATCGACAATCGCTGCAGGTCGGAATCCGAACTCATCATCTTCAATGGGAACAATAAAGGCCTGATTAACCTCAGACAATTGATTGAGTACTCGCTCAATTTCTTCGCAATGAATGTTCTCACCACCAGAAATAAACTGATTGTCGGCACGGCCAATAATCGACACTTGTTCGCCAACCCACTCACCAAGATCTTTGCTATCAAACCAACCCTGAGTATCCACTAGTGGGGTTAAAGCGCCCTGATAGTAGTAACCAGAAGCGAGGGTATTGCCTCTAATATAGATACGTTGGTTTTCAATTTTCAATTGACGATGATTCAGCACAAAACCAGCAGTGCTGCTCGCATCGACAGGCTTTGCCGTCACCGTTGAGGCTGCTTCCGTCATCCCATAACCAAGCCAAGTCTCAATCCCCATTTGCTGAGCTTCAAGGCCAAGCGCCTCTGGAATATGGCTACCACCCAAAAGTACATGAGTTAAAGTAAGTGCTTGCTTACTCTTTAACAATCGATGTAACTGAGTAGCCACTAACGAGGCATGGCTGCAACCTTCTATATCGGTTTCAAGCTGACCTGTGCCTATTTTTATGCAGCCACCAGCCGCCACCCAACGATGAACTATCGCCAGTCCCGACACATGGTACATAGGTAAACTCAGTAACCACGTGTCACCTTGTTGATAACGAAACACCTCAAGTAGCCCTGACGCAGAACATAAGTGCTGCTCAAGTGTGTGGCCGACCGCTTTTGGGTTTCCGGTCGAGCCCGATGTGAATACGATGCTCGCTAGATTTTGCGGATTGAAGTTGGACTCTTGAGATGTCGTTATCCAACTGTCATCACCATCGACCTTCACTTCATTTAAACAAGGTAAGGTCACCAACTGAGTATTCAAATCAGCAGTCTCTGATTGCTCTATCCCGCTACTGTCCAAAAGCCAAAGGTAGCTCTGTTGATCTGCTTGATATAAGGCATCGAGCTTTTGCTTCAGGCGTAAACTAGGCTGAGGCATAGTAAACGCACAAACCACACCCAAATTGAGTGCGGCAAGGTAAACAGGGATCACTTCAGATTGATTCTTACCAACAATCGTCAGTACATCACCTTCAGATAGGCCTTGATGAGATAGCTGTTGTTGGTACTCACTCACCAACACAAACACTTGTTGCCAAGTATAAGTGCGGTGAGTAGTCACTAGCGCTGGTTGAAGTGGGTTCTGCTGCGCCCACTGTTCCCAAAGTGGGTGATGATTAGATTGTGGGCGCATAATAAGATAACCAAGTTATAGATTGAAAAGTGTCTAAGCCAATCAAACGATCGGCCTATGAAGACCAAATCAGTTGCTGCTGTTCAAGAGTCGAAACAGGAAGTTGGCAACCCGGCCATGAAACTTCCAACTGTTGCTGATACAAGCCAATCGTATCCAGCCCCGGCACTTCATTTGGCAGATATTGCTGCGCCAGACGAGCAATCTGAGTCAGACCTAGGCTCGACTCAATGCTTGAACTCAATACAGGTTTAATTCCAAGTTGCTGTGCACGCTCAATGATTGCCACACAACGCTCTACAGAGCCAATGAGAGTTGGCTTGATAACTACAGCTTTAACACCAGTAAGGTCGCTAAGATCAAACTCTGGATTACGCACAGCTTCTTGCAGTGTTTCATCCCAAGCAATCGCTACGCCGTGGTCAATAGCAAATGCCAAGCTGTCTTCCGGCTTTTGGCAAGGCTCTTCAATAAAGCTGATACGCTGACGTAATGAAGGCGAAATGTACTTAATGAACTGCTTCGCTTTTTCTGGCTTCCACGCACGGTTGGCATCAAGCCTTAGAGTCAAATCCGGAATCGATTCAAGGAATAAGCTAACCAGCATGCCATCGCGAATCGCTTCGTAGAGGCCGACTTTCACTTTTGCAACCTTCTCGCCTTCCATTTCATTTAGTACAGGGATCAGTTCATCTGGATCACCTGTACACAAAGGCGCAGCCTGGTAATTACCTTCAGTGTTGAGTTCGCCTCGTAATTCCATCATCGCCATCGAAAAACCGAAGGCAACAGAAGGGTATAGCTCATTAAAAGGCGTTTGAGGGTTGTTGTGACTCCAAAGCTCTAATTCATGTTGCAGTTGAATACCGGCTTGTTCAGCATCTTCTTGGCTGAAGCCTGGCAGAGGCGCAACTTCACCAAAACCTGTTTTACCGTCACACTCTAGTTGGATGACATAGCCAACGCGTTCGTTCAACTTATTGTCACGAAGAACCACTCCACTATCCATAGGTAATTGATAACGGTAGAGTTTAGCGTGACGCTGAGAATTCACTGAGTTCATAAAGTTTCCTAAAAAACGGGGAACATCAAAACAAAACGAGCCGCTATTAGCGACTCATTTTGAAAAGGAGAAAGACTATGGGTTACGCGGGAACTTGTCGAAGTCCGGTCGACGTTTCTCGTTGAATGCGTTGCGGCCTTCTTGACCTTCCTCTGTCATGTAGAACATCATGGTTGCGTTACCAGCCAACTCTTGTAGACCGGCTTGACCATCACAGTCAGCATTAAGAGCTGCTTTCAAGCAACGTAGAGCCATTGGGCTGTGTTGCAGCACTTCACGACACCAACGAACGGTTTCTTTTTCTAGGTCAGCGACAGGCACAACCGTGTTCACCAAGCCCATGTCCAATGCTTCTTGAGCATCGTAGAAACGGCATAGGAACCAGATTTCACGCGCTTTCTTTTGGCCAACGATACGAGCCATGTAAGAAGCACCCCAGCCGCCATCGAATGAACCTACTTTAGGACCAGTCTGACCGAACTGCGCGTTTTCAGCAGCAATCGTAAGGTCTGCCATCATGTGAAGTACATGACCGCCACCGACAGCCCAACCCGATACCGCTGCGATTACTGGTTTTGGACAAGTACGAATTTGACGTTGGAAATCCAGTACGTTCAGGTGATGTGTACCTGAATCGTCTTGGTAGCCGCCGTAGTCACCGCGAATACTTTGGTCACCACCAGAACAGAACGCCTTCTCACCAAGGCCCGTCAAAATGATTACGCCAACCTTCTCGTCGTAACGAGCGTCAGCCAATGCATTGATCATCTCTTTTACGGTTTGTGGACGGAAGGCATTGTGGACTTGAGGACGCGCAATCGTGATTTTTGCAATACCATCGTCAGACTTGTGGTACTGAATATCTTCGTATTGACTGCTTTCATCGCTCCAGTTAACTGCCGCATAAAGTTCTTCTTCTGTGATGCCTACTGTTTTAGCCATGGTGATTCCCATTGTTCTATTAGAGACCACGACTAACGAGTAGTCGTGACGGTGTTGCTCTGCTTTTGATAGTGCTTGATACGAGAGAATCGCTCAGTCAGATTAACGACGACTGGCGATACATTGGATTATCAGGTTGGAAAACAGTTCTGGTTGCTCAAAATGAACATTATGACCAGCGTAATCCACCTGACTATATTCAAAGCCACTATTCTCAGCTAGCTCCATGAATTTACGGTCTTTTTCTCCACACACATAATGCAATAAGTGCTCGTGAGATTTCAATGTGGCACGTAAATCCGGTTGCTTAGCTAACGAAGTAGATAACAACATATTTGCTACGGATACTCCAAGGTTACCACTACGCTTTATGACCAAAGTTTGTCTTTGCTCATGATTTAGTGAAGAAAAGACGCTTTGTTGATACCAATCGTCTAAAACATCTTCAATCGACTGCTGTGCAAAGCGAACAGCCCACTGCGTATCATGTACTAACCTTTGTGCTCTTTCTTCATCACATTCCAAACCAAAGTTGCCACCTTCAATGATGACTTTCTCTAGGTTAAGCGTCTCGAAGCAAGGGCTTGTCACCCCATACATAGCGAGTCTGCCGCCCATAGAATATCCGATCACCACGATAGGGTAATTAGCAGGAAGATCGTTGAGTGCCAGTTGAGATGTGATGCACTGGACAATTTTCTTGCAGCAATGATCAAACCCTACCGGATCGATAAAGCGACTTTGTCCGTGTCCGGGTAAATCTATGCAAAGGAGAGGAAAATCCTCGAGGAATGGATGGCATGCACTCCAATCATCCCCGCTTCCGAGTAAACCATGTAAAAAAACAAGCAAAGGTTTGTCAGAAGAATCTTGTACAGCTGGGTAATAATCGGAGTAAAGCATGTAAAGTCCTTAGGCTAATGCCTCGGTGAGCATTGAACTGAATTGTTTCAGCAAAGTAGACGCTTGTTCGGGAGGCGTCTTAACTTCCACGAGCAAGGTACCCTGACCCTGTTCGAAATGTTGTTCGATAATGGTTTGATAGCAATTCAAGGTTTCTGGCGCAGCGTATCCCAACTGGAATTGCGCAGCAGCGTGTTCAAAACTGAAACCATGAGGCATTTGATAAAGTGACTGTTTCTGCTGCTCTGGCACCGGCAATAAATCAAAGATCGCACCACCATCATTGTTGGTCACAACAATAACCATCGGCGTTAAATTATGAGTCAGCAGAGCGAGTGAGTTGATGTCGTAAAGCAAAGAAGTATCGCCAATCAACATCAATAAGGGATTCTGGTTGGCTTTCACCACGCCCGCAGCCGTCGCCACCAAGCCATCAATGCCCGATGCACCACGATTGCTGTAAACTCGATTCGCAGATATTGACGACAACATATCCACCAGCCTTACCATCAAGCTGTTTCCCACAAACAACTCTCTGTCTTTAAGTCTAGACGACAAGTCAACCGCAACACTCAACTCTGTCAGTTGGTCATTATTGGATATTTGTGCGAGTGCGAGTTGCTGAACGGTATTTGCGACCTCGATTAAAGGCGTCGCCCAACCAGAGTGTTTGCCTAACAATGTTGGCAGATGTTGATCGGTTATCCATGACTCAATATTGGCAACAATATGAGTTTGAGGCAGATGGTCTTGATTTATACGGTGCGCATCAGGTGAAACCACTACATATTGCGTGGAATCGAACGAAGCCGCTTGTGACTTAATCCATTGGTTTAGTCGTTTAGAAACGATACGCTCACCAAACTGAAGAATAAAATCACACTGGTTGAGTTGCTCTTTAACTGAGTCACTCTGTAACCACAGATCATAATGCTTCCAATCACTGTTCATGCCCGATTGAGGGTCACAGAAGATTGGCCAGCCCAAAGCAGAAGCAAACTGCTGCGCTTTTGTTGCCGCTTCTTTATCAATCGAACCAATAATCACGGCACCTTTACGCTCTAGGTAATCGCCCGGCGCTACTGGCTGTACAGTCAAATGATTGGGTAAACAAGTGTTAGAATACGGGTTGGCTGACGAGCTCCACCCTGCGATACTTTTAGTGTAATCCGCATACATTTCAGCACTGTTCTTAGAATAGAGCGGCTCTGGGAACGGACAATTGATATGAATCGCGCCGCCAACATTGCATTGTTTCGCAAGCGCACTATCAACCGATGTTAGCAGCCAATTCAAAGAAACTTGTATCGTAGGGCTTGGAAGGTTAAGCGCCGTTTCAACGTGAGACGAAAAGATACCCTGTTGCTGGATCGCTTGGTTAGCGCCGCAATCCACTAAATCGATAGGTCGATCTGAGGTCAGTAAAATCAGCTTCTCTCGTGTTAACCCAGACTCAGCGGTCGCAGGAAGAAGGTTCGCGACAGCTGTTCCCGATGTCACAATCACCGCAACGGGCTTGTTACTCGCCTTAGCTAAACCTAAAGCTAAAAATCCAAGCCCGCGCTCATCAAAGTGCGTGTGTAAGGTTAACTTGGGATTAGCTTCAGCTTCGAGAGTTAACGGTGTTGAGCGAGAACCCGGTGCAACACAAACATGTTCAACACCGTTGCGTGCTAGCTCTTCAAGTAATGTGTGACACCAAACTCTATTTAATACGGCTTGGTCGTGATTCATGACGCCACACCCAGTGGTGGATGATCGGAAATTAGGCTGAGCAGAGTCGACATCTTCTTGTTCAGCTCTTGCCACTCATGTTCAGCAACCGATCCCGGCACGATCCCTGCTCCAGCGAACAGCTGTACTTGATCGTTTACAATCAAGGCGCTTCGAATCGCCACGCAGAATTCCGCTCTCTGATGGCTGATATAGCCTACAGAGCCTGCATACCAGCCTCGAGCAAACGGTTCGTGTTCAAGAATGAAATCCATCGCTTCTTTACGTGGCAAACCCGCTACCGCTGCAGTTGGCTGTAAGGCAGCAAGCAACTGCACACCATTAACACCATTATTAAGTTGAGCATGGATATTGCGCTTCAAATGCTGCACCTTACGCAAGCGCACTAAGCGGGCATCCTTTTCAACATGGACCGTTTGAGAATGAGGAGTGAGACGCTCAATGATGTCGTCAACCACATACTGGTTCTCATTGAGGTTTTTGCTGTCTTGAGAAAGCCAGTTGGCCAGTTCCATATCCTCAGTAGCGTTCTCTCCACGACCAATGGTTCCAGCAAGCGCTTCGGTATCGAGCTCAGTACCATGTCGGCTATATAAGCGCTCTGGCGTCGAGCCAATAAAGCTGTGTTTAGAGTCCAGCACCAACATAAAGTGGAAACTGTGGTGATTTTGCAGATAGCTGGCTTTAAGTAATTGAGCCGCACAAATAGGCGCATCGAGTTGTAGCGTGGTTTTACGCGCTAAAACAACTTTCTTATACTCTTCGTCGCTAATGCCTTTTAGAACTTTCTCAACCAATCCGCCCCACTGTTCTCTTTCTGGAACGTGGTTAATCTGTTCAATATGAGCAGATAACGGCGCCAATATCGCCGCTTCAACGGATAACTTATTTAAGGCATTGATAGAAGCAACGCGATCAGGAGACAAGTTAACCGCCAGCGACCAAGTGTTGTCAAAGCGAATTAATTCAACCTGAGGAAGGAAGAAAAACGATTCCATGCAGCGACGGTTCTTTGCGGTGTGCCCGTCAAACGAGCGTCCACCCCAGATTCGTTGGTCTTCGCCAAGAATCGCGTACGCAGGTGCAGGATCTGAAAACGTATGTAACTGTCCGAGCGCAACAACCTCTTCACGAGTGTCGCGTGACTGCCAGTAGAACTTAGGAAAGAGCGGTTGAGCATGAAGCCATTCTATAAATGCAAACGATGGTTTTTGCGTTAGAACTTCAACACAACGAACTTCGCTTGCTTGGGCATTTTGTACTCGCTCAATCAAAGCGGAGATAGTTTGCTGGAAATGTGACAAATCAACCTCGTTCACATCTAAATTATTATTATATTAGTTTGATACTTTATGGGCAGTACCCACTTAGATCAAGAATGTACTATATCTTTTCAACATTCCTGTGATTTTAAGCGATCCCGCCCCTTTATTCATCTTAGCCAATAACCAAGAAAGCGATTAATTAAAATTTAGAAAAGAGTGACAACAAAAAGGCTAAACGTGACACTGAAATGCGACATTCATCAGATTTTTATTCTATCAAACGCCATTTTGCGGTACTTTAATAAAGTATTTAAATTAATTTCAGGAAATCGGCAATGCAAAATATCGGGATGTCGTCAAAACTCAACAGCGTATGCTACGAAATCAGGGGGCCTGTACTCAAACATGCTAAGCGCATGGAAGAAGAAGGGCATAAAATACTAAAGCTTAATATTGGTAACCCCGCCCCATTTGGTTTTGACGCCCCTGATGAAATCCTTGTTGACGTAATCCGTAATCTACCGACATCTCAAGGTTACTGCGACTCAAAAGGCATCTATTCAGCCCGCAAAGCGGTTGTTCAGCACTATCAGAAAAAAGGCCTACGCAATCTTGACGTAGAAGACGTTTACATTGGTAACGGCGCATCAGAGCTTATCGTTATGTCTATGCAGGCGCTACTGGATAATGGTGATGAAATCTTAGTTCCCGCTCCGGACTACCCACTATGGACAGCGTCTGTTGCGCTTTCTGGTGGTACACCGGTTCACTACATGTGTGATGAAGATGCTGATTGGTATCCAGATTTAGACGACATGCGCGCGAAGATCTCTCCAAAGACTCGCGGCATCGTTCTTATCAACCCGAACAACCCAACAGGTGCGGTTTACAGCCGTGATTTCCTACTACAAGTTGTCGAAATTGCCCGTGAGCACGGTCTAATCATCTTCGCTGATGAGATTTACGATAAAGTACTTTACGACGGCGCAGTACATACCTCTGTCGCAACGCTTGCTGAAGACGTATTAATGGTCACGTTCAACGGTCTGTCTAAGGCTTATCGTGTATGTGGTTTCCGTGGTGGTTGGATGTTCTTAACGGGCCCTAAACACCTAGCAAAAGGTTATGTCGAAGGGCTAGAGATGCTTGCCTCGATGCGTTTATGTGCCAACGTACCAATGCAGCACGCCATCCAAACGGCATTAGGTGGCTATCAGAGTATCAATGAGTTGATTCTTCCTGGCGGCCGTCTACTTGAGCAACGTGACCGAGCATGGGAACTGATTAACAAGATTCCTGGCGTTTCTTGTGTGAAACCAAAAGGCGCGATGTACTTGTTCCCTAAGATCGACACCAAGATGTACAACATCAAAGACGATCAGAAATTCGTACTAGACTTCCTTAAGCAAGAGAAGGTGCTATTGGTTCAAGGTACGGGCTTCAACTGGCCGAAACCGGATCACTTCCGCATCGTGACTCTGCCGCACATTGAGGATCTAGAAATCGCGATTGGTCGCCTAGAGCGCTTCTTGCAAACTTACAGCCAAGACGATCTCGTCGACGTTAAATAAACACAATGAAAGGTGGCTACAATTTGCTGTTTTAAAAGACTTTAACTTGTATTCAATCACTTCTATGCTTAAAAGGCTCCTGTTTAGGAGCCTTTTTTGTATCCGCTGTCTCGTACAGTTTGTGGCAAACACAAGGTACGAGTGGAGCACTCTCTAGATAGGACACTTATGAAACAGAGCCATTTCTTCGCCCATCTCGCACGCATGAAGCTGATTCAACGTTGGCCCCTGATGCGATCTGTTTCAAGCGAGAACATTTCAGAACACAGCCTACAGGTCGCTTTCGTTGCCCACGCTTTGGCGCTGATCAAAAACAAGAAGTTTGATGGTCAACTTAATCCTGAGCATATTGCTCTGCTTGGCATGTACCACGACACCAGTGAGGTACTGACAGGCGATTTGCCAACGCCAGTTAAATACTACAACCCGGATATCGCCCAAGAATATAAGAAGATAGAAGCCGCAGCAGAGCAAAGACTGCTTTCTATGTTGCCAGAGGAGTTCCGAGACGACTTCGCCCCATTTTTAATATCTGGAACAGCGAGTAAAGAAGAGCAAAGCATCGTCAAGCAGGCCGACACCATCTGTGCTTACCTGAAATGCTTGGAAGAGCTCAGTGCGGGCAATCATGAATACGAGCAAGCCAAGCGCCGACTGGAAGAGACACTCGAACAACGCAAAAGCCCAGAAATGGACTACTTTCTCACCACATTTGCGCCAAGCTTTGAATTATCACTAGACGAGATAAGCTAGCTGGGTATAAGTTGTTTTTAATTAGCTAAATAAAATCAATTTGATAGGTGCTATTTTGAATTCTCTACTCGAACCACCCTTTGTACTCGAACAAGAATGGCAGCATCGAAATGACGATGAACATAAAATAAGACGAGATGATCACCGTAGCCCATATCAACGTGACCGAGCGCGCGTGCTTCACTCTGCTGCTTTTCGTCGCTTACAAGCGAAAACCCAGATTCATGGCACCATGGTGAATGACTTTCATCGAACACGCCTTACTCACTCTCTTGAGGCCGCCCAGCTTGGCACAGGTATCGTTGCTCAACTGAAGAAAAAGCAACCCGAGTTTCGAGACCTATTACCCTCAGACAGTTTAATTGATTCACTGTGTTTGGCTCACGACATCGGTCATCCACCATACGGACATGGCGGCGAAGTCGCACTCAACTATATGATGCGCGACCACGGCGGCTTTGAAGGCAACGCTCAAACGTTTCGCATTGTCACTCAGCTAGAACCTTACACTGAGAATCACGGGATGAACCTGTCTCGACGCACGCTACTGGGGTTAATTAAGTACCCTTCGCTGCTCAGTCAAGTCCAAGCGAGATTACAGTCTGAACCGGTAAAGCATCAACGACAGCTCCGAGCCAAAGATTGGATGCCGGCAAAAGGCATCTACGATCATGATGAAGAGTTGTTTAACTGGGTGCTTGAACCGCTTTCAAGCAGCGACCAACAGCTCCTAAAACAGAAAAGAAAAACGCATACCGAGCCACTTGAGCACAATAAGACCAAATATAAGTCACTGGACTGTTCGATCATGGAGCTGGCTGATGACATCGCGTATGGCGTGCACGATTTAGAAGATGCGATTGTGCTTGGTTCTGTGACCAAAGCTCAGTGGATCGAATCGGCTTACCCTCAGCTGAAAGAGATGGCCGACCCTTGGATTTGTGAACACCTAGATTCAATTACAGAGATGCTTTTCTCTGGTGAACAGTATCGTCGAAAGGATGCGATTGGTGGAATCGTCAACGCATTGTTGACCAGTATTTCAATTAAGCGAGTGGATGCTAGCTTTGAGAATGTGCTTTTGGCTTACAATGCGGTGCTTGAACCAAGCATGGACGGCACGCTTGATAAACTGAAACACTTTGTCAGCGAGTTTGTGATTCAAGTGCCTCAGGTTCAAGTCATCGAATACAAAGGCCAACAGATCATCATGGATATGTTTGAAACATTCAGCGCTGATCCTGAACGCTTGCTGCCACTGCCCATCAAGAAGCAATGGCTACAGCATCAAGATGAGTCTCGAAAAATGCGCGTGATTGCGGATTACATTTCATCAATGACTGATGATCTTGCGCAGAAAATGCATCAGCAACTATTCTCGGCTCATACCGAGTTTTAATTCCTGACTCATTTTACTGAAACGGCTTAATCTAAGTAGTTTTTCTCAAACACACCCGGCGGCATTTGATTGATTTGAAACTGAATCATTTGATCAAATGCCGTTAGCAAAGGGCTAAATTCGCCATCACTCTCTAACAAGCTAAGCAAATGATAGCCAGCTTCAACGGTTGAAAGGCTGTTTTCACTGGGTGCTTTGCGAATTCGGTAATTACTCTTGAGATCTTTGGGTAAGTGGACCGTGTTCAACGCATGCAAGTTATTCGACACTTGCCACATCTTGAATGCTTTCTTCCACGTCCCATCCAATAAAATCACACGTAGCTTCTTGCTTGGGTATGTTGCCGACTCAACAGGCACAGAATTTTCACTTGGGTATAAAATCACATGTTGGTACTGTTCATCGGCCAGCAATGCGTTCAGTTGTTCGTTGTCTGAAAAGTCTTCACCAACAAGCGTCACGCTGTTTTTTAGAGATAACGAGAGAATACGCGCGGTTCCCATCGGACGGTGCTCTTCTGATGGGTGCTGAAGAATGATAAGCTCAACATTCGATTCGAGTGGTGTAACCCACTGACAAATACAAGCTTTCAAAGCCTTGCTGCATTGGGGGCAATAACGAGACATGGATTTAATGTGTACCCTGTTTTAATTTTCACTTCACTTTTATGCGTCTTATTCCAATTTGAGCCAATACAAGCTTGGGTCGTATGGGATAGCAATGCGATTGCCGAGGGGCAATGGTGGCGGATCCTAACAGGAAACTTTTCACATACCAACTACTCGCACCTTCTGATGAATCTAGCAGGCTTATGGATCATCAGCTATCTGTTTCAACCGAGTAAAAAACAGCTTGTTCTTGCTCTGCTTGTGATTAGTCTAGTGACTGGGATCGCTCTGTTGTTTTCGAGTATTCAGATCTATGTTGGCCTATCTGGCACTTTGCATGGGTTGTTTGGCTTATTCGCGCTCAGAGAGGCTTTAAACGGCAGGAAATCTAGTTGGCTATTAGTGTTGGGGTTAGTAGCTAAAATCGCTTGGGAGCAGCTTGTTGGCCCCTCTAGCACGACTGGCGAACTGATTAACGCTCGTGTCGCAATTGAAGCCCACCTAGCAGGTGCTCTGGTCGGGGGCTTCATGGCTATCATTTCATTTCTAATCAACAAAAAAATGGATCAAAGCTGAATTCTTTCACGGTTCTTTTCAACCGTCGCTTCACCTATCCCTTTCACACTCGCCAAATCATCAGCAGTAGTAAATGCCCCGTTCTGCTCTCTGTAGTCGACAATCTCTTGGGCTTTTTTGTCACCAACACCAACCAGTAGTGCTGATAGCTCTTCTGCTGTCGCGGTATTGATGTTAACCGTAATCTCAATGCCATCGTAAAGCTCAGCTTTAGTTGGGCTGTCTGCAAACACTGCAGGGCTTAAGAGCATCAGAAATGAAAGAAGTAGTGTTGAATATATCGTGCGCATAAATCGTTCCTTTGTACAAAAAAGGTAACTTATGCATTTGCAGCACTAGATAACACAATCACCAGACAAAAATAAAGCGGGTCTCCTAAGTGACCCGCTTCGTTATACATCTTGTTTTCATCAGTTTGTTTGTTGGCTCACAAATCTGATTTATCGAATAAACCTAATTTGCAAAACAACAACCATCGCATGTTGACTCTCGGTAGTCAGTAACCAAATAGGCTTAACTACCGAGCTAATCGATGCTTACTGACCTTGGCCTACTACGTAGTATTCAACGTCTGCGTTTTTACGAAGTACGTTTAGTACGTTCGTCAGATCTTGTTGGTTACCAACTCGTTCCAACTGTGCACCAATTTGAGTGCTGTAAGCTGGGTTGATTTCAGCCGTTACTTTAGAAAGCTCAACAACAACGATGTTACCGTCTTGGTCTTTAGATTGACCGAACACAGCTTGGCCTGCTTCTGGTTTCGCTAGAGCGAATACAGATGCTGCTAACGGAGAGTTACGGTCAATCGTTTCAAGTTCAGTGAACTCAAGATTGTTGTCCGCTAGCACTGCTTCATTGCCTTGCTTTAGTTCGTTCACTAGAGAAACACCTAGTTCAACCGCTTGTTGCTCAGCTTGTACAGCAGACAATGCAGCGACAACTTGATCTTTCACTTCAGCTAGAGGAAGAACTGTCTCGTCGCGAGTCTCTTCTACACGAACAACGATCACGTGCTCAGGAGCCACTTCGATAACTTCAGAGTTTAGACCGTCTTCTTTCACTTCAGGGCTCAAGATAGCTTGCATAACTACAGGCGTCATCAGAACTTCTGGAGCGTCAATTTGAGAGATGAAATCTGTTGTTGTGATCTTCGCATTGATAGCTTCTGCAGAATCATCAAGAGAATCTGGGAATTCAAACGCTACTTTTTCTAGCTCAGTTTGTTGCTCGTAGAACTGGTCTACAGCGTGCTGGTCTAGAAGCTCTTGCTTAATCTGTGCCGCTACTTCAGTGTAAGGCTGAGCTTGAGACGCTTTTAGTTCGTCGAGCTTGATGATGTGGTAGCCGAAATCAGATTTAACTAGACCAGTCGTGTCACCAATATTCTCAAGAGCGAAAGCCGCGTCTTCGAATGCTGGGTCCATCACATCACGTTCGATCCAACCTAGGTCACCGCCAACGTCAGCACTGCCAAAGTCGTCAGATTTCTCTTCCGCTAGCGTAGCAAAATCAGCGCCTGCATTTAGTTCGTCTAGGATAGACTGAGCTTTCGCTTCGTCATCGCCTTGAACTAAGATGTGGCTAACTTTACGTTGCTCTTCAGTTGAGTACTTGTCTAGGTGCTCTTGGTAGTACTTCTGCGCTTCTTCATCGCTTACTTCAAGCTGAGACTTAAGTGCTTCAGCAGAAAGCTCAATGTAAGATACCTTCGCTTGCTCTGGACGAGTGTAAGCTGCAGGGTTCTCTTGGTAGTACTGTTCGATCTGTTCGTCAGTTAGCTCGATGCCTTTCGCAAGGTCAGCAACAGACAGTGTCACTGTGCGAATGTCACGAGTTTGTGCGATAAGCTTGCTCTGAGTATCGATTTCACCTTGAAGAACGAATTCACTGCCTTGAAGTGCAGTCACAAGCTGGTTGCGCATTAGGTCACGACGCATGTATTCAGCGAAGCTCTCTGCGCTGAAACCTGCACGACGTAGTGCCGATTGGTAAACTTCTTGGTCGAATTGACCAGCTGTTTGGAACTGAGGCATTTCTAGAATCATGGTACGGATTTGAGAATCACTGATTCGTAGGCCTAAAGACTCAGCTTGCTGCTCAAGCAGTACATCGTTGATCATGCGATCAAGTACTGATTTACGGAAAGACTCTACGTATGCAGGGTCTGCAAGCATTTGAGCGAAGTAATCGCCAAGTTGAGACTGCATGCGATTACGTTCGTTTTGGTAAGCCTGTTCGAACTCACCACGAGCAATTTCTGTGTTGCCAACTTTAGCTGCTGCGTTGTTACCGCCACCGGTGATGTAGCTGCCTACACCTGCGAATACGAATGACAGGATAATCAACCCAAGGATAATTTTTACCGCGATGCTATTCACGCCTTCGCGTAATCGATCCATCATAATTTAAGTGCTCTCCGGATATGAAGCATTGGCTTCAAAATAAAAATCTATTCACGCGATATTATCAGAAAAAGAAATGCGCATCAGTAGGATGCGCATAATTTAAATAAGTTCAATGTGCTTTGTACACATACTGTTTAAAAATGAAACATCATTTTTCAAACAGTAAACGCATTTTACAGCCTTCCCCTCGCAAAACCGAGGTTTCAGCCGTAGAAATTAGTTACATGCGTCTTTAAGTGCTTTACCCGCTTTGAAGCCAGGTACTTTAGCTTCTGCGATTTGGATCTCTTCACCAGTTTTTGGGTTACGACCTGTACGAGCAGCACGAGTACGAACACTGAAAGTACCAAAGCCAACAAGTGCAACTTGGTCGCCTGATTGTAGCGTTGTGCCAACTGCTTCGATGAATGCGTCTAGAGCGCGGCCAGCTGAAGCTTTAGAGATGTCTGCGTTTTCTGCGATTGATTCTACTAGTTGTGTTTTATTCACTGTTTTTCCCCTATGTGTCATCTGTGACTACTTCTTGATGACTGTACGTTCCATTTTGGTTTTAATTTAGCCGCAAGCCTTATTGCAAAAGGGCTGCCGCTTTGATCAATAACTTAGCGTCCAAAAAAAACGCTGACAAGCCTTTTCGGGCCTATCAGCGTAATTCTTTACTTATTTTTGCTATGCATCACTATTTTTTCACGTCAAACTCGACCCCAGACGGATCTCGTTCTAGCGCTACTTTGAGTACTTCATCAATCCACTGAACCGGGATCACCTTCAAGTCAGCGATTACGTTGTCTGGAATCTCTTCCAAATCACGCTCATTGTCTTTAGGAATCAGTACAGTTTTGATGCCGCCACGGTGTGCTGCAAGCAGTTTTTCTTTCAAGCCACCGATAGGTAAAACTTCACCACGAAGGGTAATTTCACCTGTCATACCGACCTCAGCTTTAACAGGGTTACCCGTCAAGCTAGACACTAATGCAGTACACATTGCGATACCCGCACTCGGGCCATCTTTCGGTGTAGCACCTTCTGGTACGTGAACGTGAATATCACGTTTCTCATAGAAATCTGAGTTAATACCCAGTTTTTCTGCACGAGAACGAACCACGGTCATTGCCGCTTGAATCGATTCTTTCATCACATCACCAAGTGAACCGGTTTGCGTTAGCTTACCCTTACCCGGCATTGCTTCAGTTTCGATAGTCAGTAGATCACCACCAACTTGAGTCCAAGCTAAACCAGTCACTTGACCAATACGGTTACTTTCATCCGCTTTACCGAAGTCATGACGTTGAACGCCTAAGTACTCTTTCAGGTTATCAATATTAACCGTTACAGACTTAAGGTCGCTGTCTAGCAAGATGTTCTTCACAGCTTTACGACAGATCTTAGAGATTTCACGCTCTAGGCTACGTACACCCGCTTCACGCGTATAGTAACGGATAATGCCGATGATTGCAGAGTCTTCAATCTCAATTTCATGAGGCTTAAGACCGTTGCGTTGAACTTGCTTGTCCAATAGGTGGCTCTTAGCGATGTTCAGCTTTTCATCTTCTGTGTAACCAGACAGGCGAATCACTTCCATACGGTCCAATAGTGGGCCAGGGATGTCCATCGAGTTAGACGTTGCAACAAACATCACATCAGATAGATCGTAATCGACTTCTAGGTAGTGATCGTTAAATGCGTTGTTTTGTTCTGGGTCTAGTACTTCTAGAAGCGCTGAAGATGGGTCGCCACGCATATCAGAAGACATCTTATCGATTTCATCTAATAGGAACAGTGGGTTCTTAACGCCAACTTTAGACATCTTCTGGATTAATTTACCCGGAAGTGAACCGATGTACGTACGACGGTGACCACGAATCTCAGCTTCATCACGAACGCCGCCTAGCGCCATACGTGTGTACTTACGACCCGTTGCCGCAGCAATCGAACGACCTAGTGAGGTTTTACCAACACCAGGAGGACCTACAAGACAAAGGATTGGACCTTTTAGCTTGTTGATACGGTTTTGTACTGCCAAGTACTCAAGAATACGTTCTTTAACACGCTCTAAGCCGTAGTGATCTTCATTTAAGATCTCTTCCGCTTTAGCTAAATTCTTTTTAACTTTTGAACGCTTAGCCCAAGGAACACCAACCATCCAATCAATGTAGCTACGTACTACTGTTGCTTCAGCAGACATTGGCGACATCATTTTCAGTTTTTGAAGTTCTTGCTCAGTTTTCTCACGAGCTTCTTGAGGCATCTTAGAATCTTCGATCTTCTTCTTCAGAGTCTCGAATTCATCAGGTGCGTCGTCCATCTCGCCAAGTTCTTTCTGAATCGCTTTCATTTGCTCATTCAGGTAGTACTCACGCTGAGATTTTTCCATCTGCTTCTTAACGCGGCCACGGATACGTTTTTCAACTTGCAGGATGTCAATTTCTGACTCCATTTGGCCCATCAAGAATTCCAGACGTTCTGTCACATCTAAGATTTCTAGAACGTGCTGCTTGTCTACCAACTTAAGTGGCATGTGCGCAGCAATCGTATCAGCAAGGCGAGCTGCCTCATCAATACCGTTCAGAGATGTTAGAACCTCTGGTGGAATCTTTTTGTTTAGCTTAATAAAGCCTTCGAATTGATTGATCGCACTACGAACAACCACTTCTTGTTCTTTTTCGTCAAGTTCTGAGGTAACAACGTATTCGGCGTCCGCTAAGAAGAATTCACTTTCTTTGAATTGGTGAATCTTTGCACGCTGCTGACCTTCAACAAGTACTTTAACCGTACCATCAGGGAGCTTGAGTAACTGAAGAATGGTAGCGACTGTACCTACGTTAAATAGGTCGTCGATTGAAGGCTCATCAGTGTCCGCTTCTTTCTGCGCTACAAGTAGTACTTGTTTGTTAGCTTCCATTGCCGATTCAAGGCATGTAATCGATTTTTCACGACCAACAAACAATGGAATAACCATGTGTGGGTAAACCACTACATCACGTAGAGGTAGCACGGGGATTTCGATACGCTCGGAACGTTCCAAGTTCATATATTTCTCTCTTCCGCTTTAACTTATAAAGCAGTATATGGGGCTTAAACGACTGGATTCAATGGAAGAATAAAAAAAAGGAGGTAATTGCTTACCTCCTTTTTCAATTTGAGTGACTTGTCTAAAAAAGACCTACTCTGCAACAGCTGCTTGGTTATCTGAGTTGCTGTAAATCAATAGTGGTTCTGACTCACCATTAATTACCGACTCATCAATCACAACCTTGCTTACATCAGTTGAAGATGGCAGTTCGTACATAGTTTCTAGTAGAACACCCTCCAAGATAGAACGTAGACCACGAGCGCCTGTTTTACGGTTCATTGCTTTCTTAGCAATTGCACGTAGGGCGTCTTCACGGAATTCTAATTCTGTATCCTCAAGCTCAAATAATGCTGCGTACTGTTTTGTCAGTGCATTCTTTGGCTCACATAGGATTTGGATTAGCGCTTCTTCATCAAGCTCTGTCAGTGTTGTTGTCACAGGTAGACGACCAATGAATTCTGGAATCAGACCATACTTCACTAGATCTTCAGGTTCTACTTGAGTGAACAATTCACCGATAGTTTTGGTTTCGTCTTTTGAACGCACTTCTGCGCCAAAGCCGATACCTGAACCTGTTTCTACACGTTGTTCAATCACTTTATCTAAGCCTGCAAACGCACCACCACAGATAAATAGGATCTTAGACGTGTCCACTTGCAAGAACTCTTGCTGTGGATGCTTACGACCACCTTGAGGTGGAACTGAAGCAACTGTACCTTCAACAAGTTTTAGTAGAGCTTGCTGTACACCTTCACCAGACACGTCACGCGTGATTGATGGGTTTTCAGCTTTACGAGAAATCTTGTCGATTTCATCGATGTAAACAATGCCGCGTTCCGCTTTCGCTACGTCGTAATCACATTTCTGAAGCAACTTCTGGATGATGTTTTCAACATCTTCGCCCACGTAACCCGCTTCGGTTAGTGTTGTTGCATCAGCCATAGTGAAAGGAACGTCTAGGAAACGAGCCAATGTTTCAGCAAGTAGTGTTTTACCACTACCAGTAGGACCGATAAGAAGAATGTTACTCTTACCTAGCTCTACGCCTTCAGCTGTCGTGTCACCATTACGTAAACGCTTGTAGTGGTTATAAACTGCAACTGCTAGCACTTTCTTCGCGTATTCTTGACCGATTACATAGTCGTCAAGATGCTCACGAATCTCACGCGGCGTTGGCAGCGATTCCGATTCTTTCTTAGGAAGAACATCTTTAATTTCTTCACGAATAATGTCGTTACAAAGATCGACACATTCATCACAAATGTAAACAGAAGGACCTGCGATTAACTTGCGAACTTCGTGTTGGCTTTTGCCACAGAAAGAGCAGTAAAGCAGTTTACCGCTACCACCCTCTTTGCTTTTATCTGTCATTCGCTAACCTCTTAGCCTTAACTCTCTATGCTTGAGTGTATATCAATTTGAATCACTTTGCGTTAAACAATTGCCCTGCAATTATTGACCGCGGTGATTAAGAACTGAATCCACTAAGCCGTATTCTACTGCTTGATCAGCAGACATGAAGTTATCACGATCTGTATCGCGCTCAACAACTTCTAGAGGCTGACCCGTGTGCTCTGCCAATAGTTTGTTTAGCTTTTGTTTGATCGTTAGGATCTCTTGCGCGTGAATTTGAATATCAGACGCTTGGCCTTGGAAGCCGCCAAGTGGCTGGTGAATCATTACACGTGAGTTTGGAAGCACGTGACGCTTACCAGGAGTACCACCCGCTAGTAAGAATGCACCCATAGAGCAAGCTTGACCCATACATACTGTGCTCACGTTTGGCTTGATGAACTGCATTGTGTCGTAGATAGACATGCCTGCTGTTACGCTACCGCCAGGTGAGTTGATGTAAAGATAGATATCTTTGTCTGGGTTTTCTGATTCCAAGAAAAGCAGTTGAGCCACGACAAGATTTGCCATGTGGTCTTCCACTTGACCTGTTAAGAAAATGATACGTTCTTTTAATAGACGAGAATAAATATCGTAAGAACGTTCACCACGGGAAGTCTGTTCAACCACCATAGGAACTAGTGCGTCCATAATCGATGGCATTGTATTTTTTTCTTGGTAGCTCATATTCTTATGTCCCTAAAATAAATGGCCCGAATGATTAAATCATACGGACCATTGTTAGCAGAATTGTTGACCGTACGTCAACCTTCTACGTCAGATATTACTATATTAAGCAGGTTGCTGATTCATTAGCTCGTTGAAGCTAACTTCTTTATCAGAAACTTGAGCTTTAGCGATGATTGCATCAATAGCTTGCTCTTCTAGAGCAACATTGCGCATGTTGTTCATCATTTGCTCGTTTTGCTCGTAGTAAGCAATAACTTCTGTTGGATCTTCGTATGCTGTAGCCATCTCTTCGATGATAGCTTTAACTTTCTCGTCGTCAGCTTTTAGCTCTTCAGTCTTGATTACTTCACCAAGAAGAAGACCTACAACTACGCGACGTTTAGCTTGCTCTTCGAACAGCTCACGTGGAAGTTGGTCAGCAGCTTCAGTGTTGCCACCAAAACGTTGAGCAGCTTGTTGACGTAGAACACCGATCTCTTGATCGATAAGAGCAGAAGGTACGTCGATGTTGTTTTCGTTAACTAGACCGTCGATAGCTTGCTCTTTGATGCGGTTCTTAACAGCTTGCTTAAGCTCACGCTCCATGTTCTTACGAACTTCAGCTTTAAGACCTTCAACGCCGTCAGCAGCACCGAACTTAGAAACGAATTCTTCGTTTAGTTCTGGAAGTTCACGAGCTTCAACTTTGTTCAGCTTGATAGAGAACTTAGCTGCTTTACCTTTTAGGTTTTCAGCGTGGTAATCTTCTGGGAAGTTTACGTCGATTTCGAATTCCATACCTGCTGTTTTACCAACGATACCGTCTTCGAAGCCAGGGATCATGCGACCAGCGCCCATCTCTAGTGGGAAGTTCTCAGCTTTGCCGCCTTCAAACTCTTCACCGTCGATAGAACCAACGAAGTCGATAGTTGCACGAGAACCAGCGTCAGCAGCAGCTTCAACTTCAGTCCAAGTCGCTTGTTGCTTACGTAGAGTTTCGATCATCTCTTCAACGTCAGCTTCTTTAACTTCTACTGCTGGTTTCTCAACAGTGATGTTTTCTAGACCTTTCAGCTCAACTTCTGGGTAAACTTCAAAAGTTGCGTTGAATACTAGGTCAGCGCCTTCGTTGTTTTCAACTGGTGCGAAAGTTGGAGCGCCAGCTGGGTTGATTTTCTCTTTAACGATCGCTTCGATGAAGTGACGTTGCATTACTTCGCCCATCACGTCTTGACGTACTGCTTTGCCGTACATTTTAGCAACCATCTTCATTGGCACTTTGCCTTTACGGAAACCATCGAAACGACGGTTTTTCGCGATGTTGCGTAGTTCAGCTGTAACTGCATCTTCGATGTTAGCAGCAGGAACAGTAATATTAAGACGGCGCTCTAGGCCTTCTAGCGTTTCAACAGTAACTTGCATTATATAAACCTCAAAACTGGCTCAGTAATCTGAGCATATGAGCCGTAACTTAGCTTTAATTCAAAAGCCGACGTTGTTGGCTGCATCCTTGTGTAGTGCTCTATCCGAACACCTAATTTAAAATCGAGCATTGATGTCTGAATTGATTATTCAACCAAACACCAGACTAATCAGCGATATCTTCGTTCTTCACACGTCGATTAAAACGCAATAAAGCTTGTTTTCAGAAACAAGAAAGGTATCTCCGATTAGCCTCAGGACAGAAATTTTAGACGCGACATTCTAGCGATCTGTTTAATCTCTGTCGAGCCGTTCACCTCTGCATGATGATGAATGCTCTAAATTCGTCCAACTAAGTGATACAAAAACGATCAAATCATCACTTAGCACAACAGAAATGGGGACAATAGCGACTTTTTCAAGGGAATCGAGGGCTTTTTTTGCTAAAAACCTTAAAAAGAGATCTTGCTCTTGTTTTACCCCTCAGAGTCGATAACTTTTTCAACAATCCCCGTTACAAACCCTTAACCTACACCCATCTGTTCACTCTCTGCTTTCAGCAAAAACTACCGCTATTTGCTACCATAAACGAGAGAAGACAGGCTTGATTGTTTACCAAAGAAATTAGCGGAGAGCCTTCATGTTTCAAGCTTTTAGAATCCCAATACTATTAATGGTCACATACAGTTTACTGATGGTGTTTGGCGGTCATTGGGTGTGGAGCACAAGCCATGAAAGTTTGTTAAATGATCATCAATCTAAGCTAGACCGTTTTTCAGTTCATATTTCAAGTCAATTGGACAAGTTCGCGCACATTCCAGAACTGCTTTCAAAAGACAAAGAGCTGGTCGATGCCCTGCACTCTCCAAGTAACTCTGCGCAAATCGAACTCACTAATCGTTATCTAGAGCACGTAAACTCGGTGATTCAAGCATCCGACACCTACCTACTAGACAGTATCGGTACCACCATCGCAGCCAGTAATTGGAATCAACCGCGTTCTTTTATTCGTCGTAATTTTGCTTTCCGCCCTTACTTTCAAGAAGCGATTCTTGGCAATGAAAATCAATATTTTGCGCTAGGATCAACTTCTGGGAAGCGAGGCTATTATTATTCTTACCCCGTCTCCTATGCCGCCGAGATTATTGGCGTCATTGTTGTAAAGATGGATTTATCGCTGATTGAAGCAAGTTGGAAAGGCAAACAGAGTTTTTTCGTTGCTGACGATAAAGACCAAATCGTATTTATGTCGAGTAACCCTGAATGGCTGTTCAAAAGCCTTCAACCACTAAGCGAAGAACAGCACTCTCAAATTCAAGAAAGCAGACAGTATCTCGATACAAAAATAGAAAGCCTACACTTCTCCGGTGATTTCGAGAGCGCTACTAGCAATATTGAGTCTCAGCACAAGCTCGTCCAAGAACAGTTCTTTAGCTCCTCTCGCTTCTTAGCCGAGCCAAAACTCACCATACGGGTATTTTCTCCGACCCACTTAGTTTGGTGGGACTTGGTTGCTTACCTTGTGGTTCTCAGCCTTATCTTTGCGATTATTTACCTCACAATGCAGCTCAACCACCATCGACAACAAAGACGCGCTCAGATAGATAGGCTGCAATCCGAAGCCAAGCAAAAGCTCGAATTTCAAGTACTCGAACGCACATCAGAGCTGCATGTCGAAATTAAACATCGTATCGAAACCGAACATGTATTGAGGCAAACCCAAGACGAACTCATCCAAGCCGCCAAACTGGCGGTGCTAGGTCAAATGTCGGCGAGCATCAGTCACGAACTAAATAACCCGCTCGCTGCGATTCGCAGTTATGCCGACAATGGCCGACTGTTTCTTGCCAAAGAAAAAACCGATCGTGTCGATGACAATCTATCGCGAATCTCGGCACTCACTGATCGCATGGCGAAAATCAGCCACCAGCTTCGCTCCTTTGCAAAGAAATCCACCGCGGAAGAACTGCACACCTTGCAAATACTCCCTATCTTACATTCATCGAAAGAGCTGATGAAGCCACAGCTCAAGAGTGAACGAGTTAAGGTCAACGAACTCCCTGAAATCTTTGATGCTTGCGTGCTCGCCAACGCTATTCAACTGGAACAGGTGATCATTAACCTGCTGACTAATGCGATTCAGGCGATGGAACAACAAGATGATAAACAATTAGCTATTCTGTTAGAGATTAGGGAGTCCGACCATCAACAAGCCCAGACCTTGCTGATTCATGTCGATGATAATGGTCCCGGCTTCACCTCCCCTTCGAACGGAAACTTT
The DNA here is from genome assembly GCF_002872555.1 of Vibrio sp. 10N.286.55.E10. NCBI lineage: Bacteria > Pseudomonadati > Pseudomonadota > Gammaproteobacteria > Vibrionales > Vibrionaceae > Vibrio > Vibrio sp. 10N.286.55.E10. The sequence continues at coordinate 96,546 of NZ_MCSD01000003.1, read as the reverse complement.
TTTGAACCCTTCCATACCACCAAGAAAAACGGACTTGGACTTGGGCTATCGATTTCTCAACAAATAATCAGCGGAATAAATGGCAAGCTCGTTACAGGAAGCAGCCCTCAAGGTGGTGCTCGATTCAGCATAGAGTTACCCCTTGTTGAACAAGAACAGCAAGCAAAAACGCAGCAATAACCAGAATACAAAGAAGTAAAGGAATAACTATGTGTCACGTCTATTTCATTGATGATGAATCCGATCTGAGAATGGCTATTGAACAGAGCTTCGAGCTCGCCGATATTGATGCCGAATTCTTTCCCGATGCGGAGTCAGCTCTGCTCGCGATTCAAGAAAACGGCTTACCTCACGTGATCATCACTGATATCTGTTTACCGGGTCTGTCTGGGCATGATCTGCTCAACACCGTGATGCACAAAGACAAAGAGATCCCCGTAATTATGATTACTGGTCACGGCGATATTTCGATGGCCGTTCAAGCAATCCAATACGGCGCCTATGACTTCATCGAAAAGCCGTTCGCCAATGAGCGCCTAATCGAAACCACCAAGCGAGCGATAGAAAAACGTCAACTAACCCTCGAGAACCTTGAGTTAAAACGTTCACTCAAGGCCAGCCAAGCGCTTGGCCCAAGGATCATTGGTGACACACAATCAATGACAGAACTGCGGTCTATCATCACTCACGTTGCCGACACCAACGCCGATATTTTGTTATTTGGCGAAACTGGCACAGGCAAAGAATTAGTTGCACGTTCTCTACATGAACAAAGCAGCAGACGAGAACAAAACTTCGTCGCGGTCAACTGCGGCGCGGTCCCTGAAAACCTGATTGAGAGTGAACTGTACGGCCATGAAAAAGGCGCATTCACTGGCGCAGAAAGCAAGCGAGTGGGTAAATTTGAATTTGCTCAAGGCGGAACTCTATTCTTGGATGAAATTGAGTCCATGCCGATGCAAGCACAAATTCGCCTGTTGCGCGTCTTGCAAGAGCGAGTCATCGAAAGGGTTGGATCTAATGGTTTAGTCCCTCTGGACATTCGAGTGATTGCGGCCACTAAAGTCGACTTAAAGAAAGCCGCTGAAGAAGGCACTTTCCGCCAAGATCTCTATTATCGACTTAACGTTGTGACCTTAGACTTGCCGCCGTTAAGAAGCAGACAAGAAGACATCCCAGCCCTGTTCCATCACTTCTTACTGGTTGCTGCGGCGCGTTATGGCAAGACAGCCCCAGCCCTTCCACAAAAGGAACTGCACGCACTTTTGGCTCATGATTGGCCAGGGAATGTACGTGAGCTACGTAACAGCGCTGAACGCTTCATCTTACTCGGAAAACTAGCTCAATTGGGGGATGGTGCGAACTCAGAGATCCATTCAGACGCCAGTATTAGCCTATCGGACCAAGTGTCAGAGTTCGAAAAAGCAGTGATCGAGCGCGCGTTGATTGAGAATGAAGGGAGTATAAAATTAACCATGTCTCAATTAAATGTCCCAAGAAAAACGCTTTACGACAAAATGCAACGCTATCAAATCGACAAAGATAATTTTAAGTAAACAATAGATTTTGAAGTGAAAATTAAGCTACGAAATAAAAGAATCAACAACGAAACAAAACGCAAAGCGCAACTTGATCTGAATGTCTATCGAAACTGGCAGAGATAAGATTCATCTTCCATAATTCATATGTCGACTTTAAGGATAAGTTGCATATGAACGAAAAAACGACCATTCCTGTCATTGTAGATACAGTGCTTATTGATGACCATTATGAAGTAGAAAGAAGATCTGGGCGCGATCGAAGAAAGAAAAAACTGCGCTGGAAAGGCTATGACAGACGCATAAGCGGTACTTTACGGCGCGGGAAAAAGAAAGCGATAGATGAAAAAGTATAACTCTTCATCTATCGCTGTTATTTACATTGAGAATGAAACCGTTCGTTAGACTAGCCGTGTATCTAAACCGCCAACTACTTGGTAATGATCTCCGGCCCCATCAAGGTGGTTGGTAACCATGTTGACACCCAAGGCACGTAAGTGACGATAATCAAGAACAAGAACATTACGCCTACCCAAGGCAGTGCGGCTTTTACCACGTTCATCATCGACATCTTCGCGACACCTGCGGTCACAAACAAATTGAGCCCGACAGGCGGCGTTATCATCCCTATCTCCATGTTCACCACCATCATGATACCTAAGTGAATTGGGTCGATACCGAGTGCAATGGCAATTGGGAATACCAACGGCGCTACGATGATCAGCAAACCTGATGGCTCCATGAACTGCCCACCAATCAAGAGTAGAACATTCACCACAATCAAGAAGGTGATCGGTCCTAAGCCAGCAGAAAGCATAGACTCAGTGATCATTTGAGGAATACGCTCTTCTGTTAGAACATGCTTAAGAATCAATGCGTTGGCAATGATAAACAGCAGCATGATAGTCAGCTTACCCGCATCATAGAGCGTGTCTTTGGTGTCTCTGTGACAAAAGGTTTGGAACACTTTCACCAGCGCAGGCTTGGTATTACTCTTGTCAGCGAAAGGTCCCATATCTTTATAGATAAAGTTGGCTATAAAGAAGGCATAAACCGCTGCAACAGCCGCCGCTTCTGTTGGTGTAAAGATTCCGCCGTAGATACCACCCAGAATGATGACAATCAGTAGCAAGCCCCAACTCGCATCTTTCGCTGCTGCGAACATCTCGCCCCAACCCACAAACGGCTGTGCCGGAATCTTCTTAATACGTGCCGCAATGTAGATAGCTATCATCAACATCACGCCCGCCAACAGGCCAGGAATCACACCGCCTAGGAACATACGACCTACCGATACATCGGTCGCTGCAGCATAAACCACCATCACGATTGACGGTGGAATCAAAATACCCAAGGTACCTGCGTTACAGATAACCCCTGCAGCGAATTCTTTTGTGTAGCCGTTTTTGATCATACCTGCGATAACAATACTACCGATCGCCACTACCGTTGCAGGAGATGAACCAGAAAGGGCTGCGAACATCATACATGCCACAACCGATGCCATAGCCAAACCGCCGCGGAACCAGCCCACCATCGCGATAGCAAAACGAATAATCCGCTTCGCCACACCACCCGTAGACATGAAGCTAGAGGCCAAGATAAAGAAAGGAATCGCTAAGAGTGTGTAGTGGCCTGCAAATGCATTAAACAGCGTTTGTGCGACTGAAGCTAATGACGCATCTGAATGCATCAATAAGAATATTACGCTCGATAAACCGAGGGAAATTGCAATTGGTACACCGACCAACATGAAAGCAATTACCATTAAAAATAGAAATAACATTGCCATGATTAGTCTTCCTTACCGTTAGATTTTGTACCCGACTCGTTCGCTTTGTTCTGCTTAGTCGAATCCAATACTGCTGTCGCGTCTTCATCAGAACCCGCTAACACATCAGCTTTCAAGGCATCCAGCTCTTCTTCGGCTTCGTGTCCTGCAATCATACGGTCAAGCTTGCCTGTTACGACTTGGTAAGCAACTTGAGCAAAACGGAACGTCAACATTGCCATACCAATCGGCAACGCCATATAAGGAATAAAACGTGGCAGTTTCTCGTATCGCTCTCCTTCATTCAGCCAGTCAGCAAGAAACTGAAGCATCTCTGGCATTGGAATATCGTCGGTCTCGTACCATGCGCGATCGGTCGCGAATGGGTACCAATAATTCCAAGAGCCGATAAGAAGTAAGATTGAAAATGCTAGGCAGCTTGTCACGGCGATTAGCGCGTACACTTTGCGTAGCTTTTCTGGGGCAAGGTTGATGATCACATCAACACCAATGTGGAAATGTTTTTTAACACCATAAGATGCGCCGACCAACACCATCCAAGCAAACATGAACACCGTCAATTCCAGTGCCCACAAGATATTGCCATTGAATGCGTATCGAAATACCACATTGGCAAAAGTAAGTAGCGTCATTGCGCCAAGGAAAAATGCGATTAATGACTCTTCAATCACATCCGTAACTCTTCCGACTTTGGAAAAAAGAGAGGTTTCCAGTGCTGATTCGCTAGAATTTGGTTGTTCCATTTGAGGCTTTTCCATAATTGACTCCGCTTATAATTGTTTTAATAAGGAGTGACGAATACTCGCCACTCCCTTAGCGGTATTATTGATTTGAAGCTAACGCTGCATCGATAAGATCTGAACCGATGTCTTTTTCAAACTTCTTCCATACAGGTTGAAGCGCAACTACCCATGCTTCACGCTGTTCAGGCGTAAGTGTACGAACCTCACCACCAGCTTCGATGATGTTGTTTTTGTTCGCTAGGTTAACTTTTGAAGATTCTGCGTTACGCGTCTCAGACACTTCCTGAACGATAGTACCAAGCTGTGTGCGTACATCTTCAGGTAGGTCTTTCCAGAAGTCGTTTGACGTTACCACTAGGTAATCCAAGATACCGTGATTGGTTTCAGTCACGCCGTCTTGTACTTCAAAGAACTTCTTACCGTAGATGTTTGACCATGTGTTCTCTTGGCCATCGATAACCTTGGTTTGCAGGCCACCGTACACTTCTTTGAAAGACATCTTCTGTGGGTTAGCGCCTAGTTGTTCAAACTGAGCTACCAATACGTCTGATGCTTGAACACGGAATTTCAAACCTTTTGCATCTTCAGGGCTGATAAGAGGTTTGTTCGCCGACATTTGTTTCATGCCGTTGTGCCAGAATGCTAAGCCTTGAAGACCACGACGCTTCATCGCATTCTTCAGTTTTTCACCAGATTCTGAGTTTTGGAAACGGTCGACGGCTTCTACGTCTTCAAATAGGAAAGGAAGGTCAAAAATGCGGTATTTCTTAGTGAATTTCTCAAATTTAGACAGCGAAGGTGCCGCCATTTGAACATCACCATTTAACAGGGCTTCCAGTACCTTATTATCATCGTAAAGTGTCGAGTTAGGGAAAACTTGCATACAAGCTTTACCATTCATTTCAGTGTTTACTCGCTCTTCTAGTAGAGAAGCGGCAATGCCTTTCGGGTGCTTATCGGTATTGGTTACGTGACTGAATTTAATCACGATTTCACCAGGGTCACAGTTTGCAGCAGCATTAAAACTTGTGAGCGCCAGAGCAGATACAGACAGCAGGGTAAGAGGCTTAAACATTATTATTCTCCTTAGTAAACAAAGCAGCCCTTCAATGGGAACTGCGTGCTTTCACTAAGGCAATTAGCGCGCCACATTAACACAAATCATTAACAACCCTTTAACCATAAGGCTTCATGATATCTGCCTGCTGCAATCACCAACTCGCTGCGAAAATCAATGGGTGGGAAATGACACATAGAATATTTGTAAATGGGTGGGAGTTGACCAACGTATTAGTAATGAATAAGGCCGAATGAGGTCTGACCAAAAGCTCGATAGTCGATGATGCCTTGAAGTAATTTCTACCTATCCTGTAGAGTGCTGCACAACTTAGTCAGATTTACTACAACGCTACTTAATAAGAGTTGATATCAATGAGCCAGATCTACCATCACCCAGTACAAATTTACTATGAAGATACCGATCACTCAGGTGTGGTTTATCACCCTAACTTTCTAAAGTACTTTGAGCGTGCACGCGAACATGTATTGGGTAGCGATAAACTGGCGACCTTGTGGAATGAGCACGGATTAGGTTTTGCGGTGTATAAAGCCAACATGACTTTCCAAGATGGGGTTGAGTTCGCTGAGATTTGCGATATCAGAACCTCTTTTGAACTCGATGGAAAATACAAAACGCTATGGCGACAAGAAGTGTGGCGCAAAGATGCCACTAAGCCTGCTGTGATTGGTGATATTGAAATGGTCTGCCTTGATAAAGACAAGCAACTTCAGCCTGTACCCGCTGAAGTATTAAAAGCGATGCTTGGCGAAACGAGCTAACTTCACCTCACCAAGCTAGCTTAAAAGAGATGAGATGATGGAAAGGTTCTCATCTCTATCTGCATCGGTAGCAAATTTCCGCCGAGCGTAACCGCAAAGCGATACTGCTCATCCAACCGCCCTAAGCAACATTGCCAATCTGTAGAAATATCGGTTTGCTCAGTAACATCCAACCCAACTCCACTGTATATGCTGATTTCACCATGAAATCTAATTTCATCCTGCAACTTTGGTTGAAAATTCGAAGGGTGAATTGGCAATGTTTGCTCCGTCAGATTGGAGAAATCAAACGAAAAGCTTCGCAACGATGTGGCTAGCCCCCTGCCCGTCGCTTTGATATACGACTCCTTCAGCGCCCATAGATCGAAAAAGCGCTCTCTCTGCAGCTCTTTACTAAGTTTAAGTAAATCCGCCAATTCCTTATCTGAAAAATAGTGCTTCATGATCGAATCGATATTGGTCGAGCTTCTTGCATGTTCGATATCGACACCCAGTTGAACTCGCTTCCCTTCTCTCTGGCAAACCGCGACTAACAAATGTTCTTTGCTATGACTGATATTGAAATTCAGGCCGGTTTCTATTTGTTGTTTCTCAATTAATCTTGGCTTCCCTTTCTCACCATATTCAAAGCACCACGCTTCAGGCATCAAATCAGAATAGCTAGACAGCACCTTTCTTAGGTAGTTGCGAACATACAGGGCCTGAATTTGAGATGAAGGCATTCGATAGCGCTCAACTTTGGCTATCTCGTCGGCCGTCAGTCTCTTTTTGAGCTGAGATACAATGTCTGGCTGGTCATTCAAGTTACCCAGAGAACATAGCCACAAATCAACCACTGGGTTTTCCAATTTACTCACGCTCACTTCTTCAAACCACTTATCAAAAAAACATCAAAACGAACAAATTTAACTCACCTATGATTTGAGATAAACATAGAGAATCTGCGCAGGAAACACCCTTCATATAGGGACTTAAAACTAACTTTTAAAATAATAACAAATTAAAACACAGATCACATTCCACCTTATGGAACATGCATCTATTAAATGTTACTTACAAAAATCTGACATAGATCTCACTAAGTCAAAATGTAGAGTATAAACACTAAAAAACCACCCATACTCATTAATTATCAACAAGTTAATTCCATTAAAAATACAAAAAACAAAAGTTCAGAAAAATCATCTGGTCTGAACAGATCATAGTGGTCTCTGGGAGCATTGTATCGACCACTCACCTCGGGTAGCCTGCTCAACCATTAAACAAAATCACACGTTTTTATTGCGGATACCTGCTTTGCATAAAGCAGTACTTTGGACAGGATTTAAATGGACATCAACCTCACATTCGAATGCCCTCTTATAGCATGAAAAACGTAATCAACCCCTGCAAGTCACTGTACTTCGCACCCCCTATTTCAGTCAGGTGGCCGACTTTCGGTAGCCTTACTCTTCAGCTGCGTTTGTCCAAATCTGTTTCAGATTTATTTTCGATTCAATTAAAAGCGCAGCCTCAAAACACGACATCGCCCTCAGTGATTTCAAGTGGAGACTCATAATGAGCCAACCCGAAAAAAATACCCCGGAATCAGTCGACGACACTCGACTTAATAAACGTCTTAAAGACATGCCTATTGCTATCGTTGGAATGGCAAGCATGTTTGCGAACTCTCGTTACTTAAACAAGTTCTGGGATTTGATCAGCGAAAAGATCGATGCAATTACCGAAGTGCCTGATACGCACTGGCGTCCAGAAGATTACTACGATTCAGATCGTACAACGCCAGACAAATCTTACTGTAAGCGCGGTGGTTTCATCCCAGAAGTTGACTTCAACCCTATGGAGTTCGGTCTTCCGCCAAATATCCTTGAACTGACTGATACGTCACAGCTGCTTTCTCTGATCGTGGCAAAAGAAGTACTTGAAGATGCGAAACTTCCTGAAGGTTACGATCGCGATAAGATCGGTATTACGCTCGGTGTGGGTGGTGGTCAGAAGATCGCTCAAAGCCTAAATGCTCGTCTTCAATACCCTGTTTTGAAAAAAGTCTTCAAGAGCAGTGGCATCAACGACGAAGACAGCGAAATGCTGATCAAAAAGTTCCAAGACCAATACATCCACTGGGAAGAGAACTCGTTCCCTGGTTCATTGGGTAACGTTATTTCAGGTCGTATTGCTAACCGCTTTGACCTTGGTGGGATCAACTGTGTCGTAGATGCTGCGTGTGCAGGTTCTCTAGCCGCAATGCGTATGGCTCTGAGTGAGCTGGTTGAAGGCCGCAGTGAAATGATGATCACTGGTGGCGTGTGTACTGATAACTCGCCAACCATGTACATGAGTTTCTCTAAAACACCTGCATTTACCACCAATGAAACCATTCAACCTTTCGACATCGATTCAAAAGGGATGATGATTGGTGAAGGCATCGGCATGGTTGCTCTTAAGCGTCTTGAAGATGCTGAGCGCGATGGCGACAGAATCTACTCAGTGATTAAAGGTGTCGGTTCTTCTTCGGACGGTAAGTTCAAGAGTATCTACGCGCCTCGCCCTGAAGGACAAGCAAAAGCACTAAAACGCGCTTACGATGATGCTGGTTTCGCACCACACACGCTTGGCCTTTTAGAAGCGCACGGCACAGGTACAGCAGCAGGTGATGTTGCTGAATTTGGTGGCCTAAACTCGGTATTCAGTGAGAACAATGAAGAGAAGCAACACATTGCGTTAGGCTCTGTGAAATCTCAAATTGGTCACACTAAATCAACTGCGGGTACTGCAGGTTTAATCAAAGCTGCATTAGCACTACACCACAAAGTACTGCCGCCAACGATCAACGTATCGGCTCCGAATCCTAAGTTGGATATCGAGAACTCACCGTTCTACCTAAACACACAAACGCGTCCTTGGATGAAACGTGTCGACGGCACACCACGCCGTGCAGGTATCAGCTCATTCGGTTTTGGTGGCACTAACTTCCATGTTGTATTGGAAGAGTACACGCCAGAGCACGCTCGCGGTGACAAATACCGTCAGCGCCAAGTACCGCAAACACTGTTATTCAGCGCGGAATCTCGTCAAGCACTGATCAATGAGCTCAACCAGGTTTCAACTCAAGCTGCAGACGCTGTGTTCAAACTGGAAGCGCTTGCTGAGCAGCACGCTCTACGCGAAGTTGACGCTAAGCATGCTCGTCTTGGTTTAGTCGTCACTGACCAAGCAGACCTTCAAGCGCAACTGACTCAAGCGGTTTCTATGCTTGAGAGCCAAGCCAAAACACATTGGCAGATGCCAAACGGTACTAGCTACCGTGAGTCGGCACTGATTGCAGAAAATGGTGCAGGTAAAGTGGCAGCGCTATTTGCAGGTCAAGGTTCGCAATACCTCAACATGGGTCGCGAACTTGCGTGTCATTACCCTGAAATGCGCCAACAGCTTGCTCAAGCGGATCAGGTATTTGGTCAGCACAAGAAAACGGCTCTGTCGCAAATTCTGTTCCCAATTCCAACCTTCACACCAGAAGCAACCAAAGCTCAAGAAGCTGTGCTAACCAACACCGCCAATGCGCAAAGTGCAATTGGTACTGTGTCTATGGGTCAGTTCGACATCATGACTCAAGCTGGCTTCAAAGCAGACATGGTTGCAGGCCACAGCTTTGGTGAACTAAGTGCACTATGTGCATCGGGTGTTATCTCGCAAGACGATTACTACCAGCTAGCTTTCGCTCGTGGCGATGCGATGGCGGCGACACCTGAACAAGGTGACAGCGGTACTATGTTTGCGGTCATCTTAGACGCAGACAAACTTCCAGCCGTTGAAAGCTGCATCAGCCAATTCGAAGGCGTGAGCATTGCCAACTACAACGCTCCGACTCAACTGGTTATTGCAGGTCCAACTGCGACGGTTCAACAAGCAGCACAAGCGCTAACTGAACAAGGCTTCAAAGCGATTGCTCTGCCAGTGTCTGGTGCTTTCCACACACCGCTTGTTGCTCACGCTCAAAAACCATTTGCTTCTGCAATTGATAAAGCTTCATTCAGCGCTCCAACGCTGCCGCTTTACTCAAACGCAACGGGCAAACTGCACAGCAAAGACGCGAAAGCGATCAAGAAAGCGTTCAAGCAACACATGCTGCAATCGGTTCGTTTTAGCGAGCAAATTGAAGCGATGTATGAAGCAGGCGCGCGCGTATTCGTTGAGTTCGGTCCTAAGAACATTCTTCAAAAACTGGTTGAGAAAACATTGGCTGATAAGAACGAAGAGCTTTACGCAATCAGTATCAACCCAAGCCCTAAAGGCGACAGTGACCAACAGCTTCGTTTAGCTGCAGTTCAACTATGCGTGGCAGGTGTTTCATTAGACAACATTGACCCTTACCAAGCTGACATTGCTGAACCTGCGAAGGCATCACCAATGAACATCAAGCTGAATGCAACCAACTACATCAGCCCTGCTACTCGTAAGAAAATGGATCAATCATTGGCTTCGGGCAACGTCACCGAAAAGACTGAGATTGTTGAAGTGAAAGTTGAAGTCGAGAAAATCGTGGAAAAAGAAGTGATTAAAACAGAAATCGTTGAAGTACCTGTGGCTGCTCCTCAAGCTTCAAATGTACAACAGTCAGTTGCTCCTGCACCAAGTGCACAAGTGGCAACAGCAGCTCCGCAATCACAAGTGGTTCAAACTGCCCCAGCGACTAGTCAGCCAACAACTAAAGTAACGGTAGATGAGTCTTCATTGCAGTCGTTCTTCAATGCTCAACAACAAGCAGCAGAAGTACATCAGCAGTTCCTTGCGATTCCTCAGCAATACGGTGACACGTTCAACACCCTAATGTCTGAGCAAGCGAAAATGGCAACAGCAGGCGTAGCAATTCCTGAAAACCTACAACGTTCTATGGAGATGTTCCACCAGCACCAAGCAGAGACGCTAAAAGCTCACGCTCATTACCTAGAGATGCAAGCGCACAGCAACAACTCAGCACTTAACATGCTGACGCAAGGTTCAGTACAAACGGCACAACCAACCTTCGTTGCTTCTGTAAATGCTCAGCCTGCGATTCAAGCGACTCCAACAACTATCGTTCAACAGCCTGTAGCTCAAGTACAATCGACTTCTGTACAAGCAGCACCTGTTCAAAATGCGGTAGCTCAGAAAGCTCCAGTACATAAAGCAGCTCCTGCACCGCAAGTAGCGGCTCAAGCGGCAACGCCTGTTGCAGCCCAACCTGTACTAGTTAAAGCACAACCAGCTCCTGTAGCTGTAGCAGTACAATCAGCAGATGCTGAAAAAGTGATGCTAGAAGTGGTCGCTGAGAAAACGGGTTACCCAACGGAAATGCTTGATCTAGAAATGGACATGGAAGCAGACCTTGGTATCGACTCAATCAAGCGCGTAGAGATCCTTGGTACCGTTCAAGACGAAATGCCAAACCTACCTGAGCTGAACCCTGAAGATTTAGCTGAGTGTCGTACTCTTGGTGAAATCGTTACCTACATGAACAGCAAGATGCCAGCATCAGCGCCTGTGGCAGCACAGCCAAGCGCAACTGCTACTGTTCAAGCCGCTAACGGTCTTGATGCAAAAGTCGTTCAACAAACCATGCTAGAAGTGGTTGCTGAGAAGACAGGTTACCCAACGGAAATGCTTGATCTAGAAATGGATATGGAAGCAGACCTTGGTATCGACTCAATCAAGCGTGTTGAGATTCTGGGTACGGTTCAAGATGAACTGCCTACTCTTCCAGAGCTAAACCCTGAAGATTTAGCTGAGTGTCGCACTCTTGGCGAAATTGTTGCTTACATGAACAGCAAGCTCCCAGCTTCTGCACCAGTTGCAGTACAAACGGAAGTAGGTGCGCCAGCAGCAGCTAACAGCGGTCTAGATGCGGCTGTCGTTCAAAAAACCATGTTAGAAGTAGTGGCAGAGAAGACGGGCTACCCGACTGAAATGCTAGACCTAGCAATGGACATGGAAGCTGACCTTGGTATCGACTCAATCAAGCGTGTTGAAATCCTAGGTACGGTTCAAGACGAACTACCGACTCTTCCAGAGCTAAACCCTGAAGACTTAGCTGAATGTCGCACTCTAGGCGAAATCGTAGCCTACATGAACAGCAAGCTTCCGGCTTCTGCTCCAGCAGCAGCTCAAGTATCTGCACCAGCGCAAGCAGTCTCAAACGGTTTAAACGCCGAGCAAGTTCAAAGCACAATGTTGAGCGTAGTGGCTGATAAAACGGGCTACCCAACAGCAATGCTAGACCTAGCAATGGATATGGAAGCAGACCTTGGCATCGACTCTATCAAACGTGTAGAGATCCTTGGAACAGTTCAAGACCAACTACCAACATTGCCAGAGCTGAACCCTGAAGATCTAGCTGAGTGTCGTACACTAGGCGAAATCGTTGCTTACATGAACAGCAAGCTAGGCGCTAATGAAGCTCCTAACGCAGCGCCTGCTCCAGAAGCAGCTACAGCCTCAGTAGAAAGCGCAAGCAACGACCTAAATCCTGCTCACGTTCAATCAACAATGATGGAAGTGGTTGCCGACAAAACAGGCTACCCAGCAGAAATGCTCGACCTAGCGATGGACATGGAAGCAGACCTTGGTATCGACTCAATCAAACGCGTTGAGATCCTAGGTACGGTTCAAGACCAGCTACCAACGCTGCTAGAACTGAATCCTGAAGACTTAGCTGAGTGTCGTACGCTTGGTGAAATCGTTACCTACATGCAAAGCAAGCTATCCGCTGCTGCACCCGTAGCGACTCCTAAAGCTGAATCAGTAACGCCTATCGCAGAAACAGCGACAGCGGAACTTCCTCCACACAATGAGGTAGCGCTAAAAAAGCTACCAGCGGCAGATAAACTCGTCGATTGTTTCTCAAAAGACGCTTGTGTCGTGATCACAGATGATGGTCACAACGCCGGTGTTCTAGCAGAAAAGTTGACCGCTAACGGCATTCAAGTTGCTGTAGTGCGTAGTGCTCTTTCTGCCGCGTCACCTTTAAACAGTGAAATCGCAAGCTACACACTCAACAGCGTCGATGATGCTGGTGTGACTGCAGTTATTAACGACATCGAAGCAGACCTTAAAACGTCGAACAAAGTGATTGCGGGCTTCATTCACCTACAAGCTATCGTTGATGCTAAACAAAGCAACGAGCAAGCGGTTAACTTGAATGCAGACTCAAGAGCTTCACTGACGACAGCGTTCTTATTCGCCAAGCACCTAAATGGCCAACTGAATGCCGTTTCTGGTCGTAGCGTGTTCTTCACACTAAGCCGTATCGATGGTGGCTTTGGTTACCTAGATACTAAGCAATTAGCGAATGCAGAACTTAACCAAGCGGCTCTATCTGGTCTAACTAAGACACTGAGCCATGAATGGTCAAACGTGTTCTGCCGTGCATTGGATGCTGACGCTTCGATTGATGCTCGTCACCTAGCTGAAGCTATCATAGGCGAACTGTTCGATATCGATACCAACACCGTTGAAATCGGCCTTAGCCATGCGGAAAACGGTGAATCTGGTCGTGCAACATTGATTGCTGCAACACCAGGCGCTGCACAAACCAAAAACGCAGGCGCTCAGCTCGCCAAGAGCGACAAAGTTCTCGTAACGGGTGGCGCTAAAGGCGTGACGTTTGAATGTGCACTGACGCTTGCTAAGCAATGTAAGTCTCACTTCATTCTTGCAGGTCGTAGTAAGCATATTACTTCAGCTGAGCTACCTCAGTGGGCTCAAGGCAAGCAAGAGAAAGAGCTAAAACCAGCGGCTATTGCTCACCTACAAGCAACAGGTGACAAACCAACGCCAAAGAAAGTTGATGCCTTGCTAAAACCTGTATTGAGCAGCCTTGAAATCAACGCAGCACTTGCCGCTTTCAACGAGATTGGCGCAAGCGCTGAGTACCTAAGCCTAGATGTGTCGAACCATGAGTCGGTAGCGAAAACACTGGCGAATTTCTACGGCATCACGGGTCTTATCCACGGCGCAGGCGTACTGGCTGACAAACACATTCAAGACAAAACACTTGATGAACTGAACATGGTTTACGGCACGAAAGTGGGCGGACTAGAAGCGGTTCTTGGCGGTCTTGATAGCAGCAAGCTAAAACTGATTGCGATGTTCTCTTCGGCGGCGGGTTTCTACGGAAACACAGGCCAAAGCGATTACTCGATGTCTAACGAGATCCTAAACAAAGCGGCTCTGCAATTGTCTGCGCGTAACCCTCAAGCGAAAGTGATGAGCTTCAACTGGGGACCGTGGGACGGTGGCATGGTAAACGCAGCACTGAAACGTATGTTCACAGAGCGTGGTGTGTACGTGATTCCTCTTCAGGCGGGTGCAGAGCTGTTTAGTTCTCAGCTACTGAACGAAACTGGCATTCAATTGCTGGTTGGCACGAGCATGCAAGGTTCTGACAACAAGGAAGCTGCTGTAAAAAAGCTTAATGCGGAGTCTGTGCATCTTGCAAAGAGTCCGCTGAATACAAGCATCACTGTGACACGTCATCTTGATCCGAAGGCATTGCCTTTCATTCAAGATCACTGCATTGCCGGTAACCCAGTGTTACCGACAGTGTGTGCCATCCAATGGATGCGTGAAGTCGCTGAGCAACTGTTAGGGGTGAACGTTAGCGTTCACAACTACAAACTGCTGAAAGGTGTGATTTTTGATACTGATGAAGTGCAAGAGCTAACGCTTGTCTTGTCTACAGAGGCTAAATCAAAAGGTCAGCTAAAAGCAGTAATCAGTTGCCAAGGGCGACCACAGTATCAAGCTCAGTTGCAAGTTGCCTCTGTGCAAGTGTCTGAAGATGTTCAACAAGCGTCAGAAAAGCGCTTTAAAACCAACACTTCAGCACCTGTAACAACGGCGCAAGCTCTATACAGTGATGGCACTCTGTTTCACGGACCAAGATTGCAAGGTATTACCTCAGTCGAACGCTTTGACGACTTAGGCTTACTGGCTCAGTGCCAAGTGCCCCAGATTGAAAACAGCGACTGTGGATCATTTATTCCTAAGCAAGGCTTTGGCGATAGCCAACCATTTGCTGAAGATTATCTGTTGCAAACCATGCTGGTATGGGCTCGATTGAAATACGGCGCGGCAAGCCTACCGTCTGCAATCGGTGAGTTTGTTTGTTACGCACCGATGCACAATGGTGACCAAGGTTGGCTAGAGCTGTGCGTGATAAAAGGCACGGCTCGTTCACTGCAGGCTGATATCTCGCTTTACCACCAGGATGGTCGTTTAAGTGCGGTAATGAAAGGTGCCAAAGTCACCATCAGCAAGAGCTTAAACGACGCATTTTTGCCGAAGTCTAGCTCTGCCGTATCAAAGAAAGAGGCGACTAAGAACGCAGAAAAGGAGCAATTGTCATAGTGACTGTTCCTACTAATAAAGCGATGCCATTGCGCATCGCTCTTTTAGCTCAGCCAGCAAACGCGGCTGAGCTTTCTGCCGACTTATTCCCCTCGTTCCCAGACATGATGACTGTTGTGGTTGATGGCAATTTTAATCAAGCACTTGCTCAAGCGATTGAGGCTGTCATTCAAGGTAGTGTTATTAAACTTTGTTTAGATTCTCACTCACCATCATTGTTGATGTTAAGTGCGCTGAATGCTGCTCAGAATAAGATTCACCCACACGCGAATTTAGCGGGTTTTGTCGAAGCTCTCGATCTAGATAATGGAGATAGCGTTCAGCTTGCTCTGGATATGTCACGCCGCCCCGCTTCAGACTTAAGCCATCAACAGCAATACTCAGCCCTATCTGCTTCGCGGCAGTTTAATGAATTGTTGAATATGGTTAATGCGATATCGAGCCGTTCATTACCGAGCTATTCATTACCGAGCTATTCATTACCGAGCCACTATTGGTTCACTGAGCCGAACAAAGCACGTATTGCTGCGTTAACTTTCAGTGACGATAACCAAAAAGCCACCAGCCTGATATTGACTCAAGCGACCGGTTTGCAAGAACCAAAACCCTTGCTATCAAGCGAGCGTTTGATGTTTGTGGTTTCTGGCAGTGACCAAGCCGAATTGGTTTCTCAGCTAACCTCGTTAAGAGAAGAGCTAAAATGCGTTAGTGATTCAACGGACAGCGAACTTGCTATCGCCACCCTGATGCATTCAAACCTAAGTCACTTCCAAAGCATTCAACACAATGCTGGCCTTAGCGCGAACATAGTGATTCAAGCGGCTTCAATTGATGCTGCATTGCAAGAAATCACAGCGCTAGAAAATGCGCTGCCAAAAGTAATGGCTGACAATAGCCAATACAAAACTCCGGCAGGCAGTTGTTTCTCTCCAAAGCCTCAAAGCAAAGGTGGCGTTGCATTTGTTTACCCTGGTGTTGGCACGGTTTATCCCGGCATGTTGCGCGAGTTTCACCACCATTTCCCACAGTTATTTGCTCGCTTAGAACGCGAAGGTAACTTGAAAGAGATGCTACAGGCTGAAAAAACCTACGCTGAGGACTCGCAAGAAATGTCGCTCAGCGAGCTGGCAATTGCAGGTGTGGGCAGCAGTTATCTGTTAACACAACTGCTATGTGATGAATTCAAAGTGCAGCCAGATTTCGCCTTGGGCTACTCCAAAGGTGAAGCTTCCATGTGGGCCAGCTTAAATGTTTGGAAAAACCCACATGCGCTGATCGAGATGACTCAAACCAGTCCTATCTTCACCACGGCTATTTCTGGCGAGCTCACCGCAGTGCGTCAAGATTGGCAGCTGAACGGCAACGAAAGCATCCAATGGAATAGCTTTGTGGTTCGCAGTGATGCACAAGCGATTGAGGCTCTGTTACCAGAATTCCCACGCGCTTATCTCGCTATCATCCAAGGTGACACCTGCGTACTGGCTGGTTGTGAAAGCACATGTCGTGCACTACTCAAAAAACTAGGTAAACGTGGCATTGCCGCGAATCGTGTTACCGCAATGCACACTACACCAGCATTGAGCCAACATAGCCAAGTGCGTGAGTTTTACACGCAACCACTGTTCGACGAGTTGCCAAAGCATATCCGCTTTATCAGCGCAGCAGGTCTACCGACGGGCGCCCCAGTCAATATAGACAGCGACAGCATCGCCCTTTCAATTGCTGATACTTTCTGTTCAACGTTAGATTTCACCGCGTTGATCCAAAGTGCGCGTCAACAAGGTGCGCGTCTGTTTGTAGAAGTAGGTGCCGATCGTCAAACCAGCACATTGATCGACAAGATCAATCGTAGCGACGACGTAACCGACCAGTACTGCACAATCGCTTCCAATGCCAAAGGCGGTGACGATGTTGTCACGCTCATCAAATGCATTGGTCAGCTCATTACTCATCAAATTCCACTGTCTGTCGAGCCACTTATTCAAGGGCTAGAACAACAGATCACCGCCGCTAAGCAATTAAGTGGTGTGTCTCAAGACAGCGCAGTGAATCATCAAGGAGAGCTAGTATGAGTTCTCAATCGAAGCCATCTCAATATCAAGCTCAAACTCAAACTCAAACTCAAACTCAAACTCAAACTAAGAATAAGCAGCAAGTGAAGTGCAATAAAATCGCGATTGTCGGTATTGCGAGCCAATACCCAGAAGCTGATACGCCAAAAGACTTTTGGCAAAACTTGCTGAATAAAAAAGATTCTCGAACCACATTAAGCGCTGAAAAGTTAGGTGCTAAACCTAAAAGCTATCAGGGCGTACAAGGCGAATCAGACCGCTTTTACTGTGACAAAGGCGGCTACATTGAAAACTTCAATTTCGATAGCAATGGCTACCGCTTAACAGCAGAATCATTCAACGGTGTTGACCAGAGTTTCCTGTGGGCTTTGGATACCAGTCGTAAGGCTTTAACCGACGCAGGTATTGATCTGAATGCCGATGTTTTAGAGCGCACAGGCGTGATCATGGGTGCCCTTTCGTTCCCAACCACACGCTCAAACGACTTGTTTCTGCCGATGTATCACTCGGTGGTAGAGAAAGCACTTAAAGATAAATTGGCTAATGACCAGTTTTCACTGCTACCAACCAATGAAACCGCGCAAGATCTCAACCCTATCAATGGTGCTGCAGCACACAACGCCTCTAAGTTAGTGGCTGATGCGCTAGGTTTAGGCAACGTGCAACTTAGCCTAGATGCGGCATGTGCAAGCTCAGTGTATTCATTGAAGTTAGCATGTGATTACTTGAACACGGGCAAGGCCGACATGATGTTGGCAGGCGCGGTATCAGGTGCTGACCCATTCTTTATCAACATGGGTTTTTCCATCTTCCACGCTTACCCTGACCACGGTGTTTCGGTTCCGTTTGATAGCAACAGTAAAGGTCTATTTGCTGGCGAAGGTGCCGGTGTTTTAGTCCTAAAACGCTTAGCTGATGCAGAACGTGATGGCGATAACATTTACGCAATCGTCAGCGGTATTGGCTTGTCGAACGATGGCCGTGGCCAGTTCGTATTAAGCCCAAATAGCAAAGGACAAGTACAAGCCTTTGAACGCGCTTACGAGGCATCAAACCTAACACCAGACAGCATTGAAGTGATTGAGTGTCACGCAACCGGTACGCCATTAGGTGACAAGGTTGAGTTAACCTCAATGGAGCGATTCTTTGCTGACAAATTGAATGGTTCTAACCCGCCATTGATTGGCTCTGCGAAGTCAAACCTCGGTCACTTGCTGACTGCGGCAGGTATGCCAGGGATCATGAAAATGATCTTTGCGATGAAAGAAGGAGTGCTTCCTCCAAGTATTAATTTGGACAAGCCACTATCGTCGCCTGAAGGTTTATTTGGCCTACAGACTCTGCCAACGCAGGTTCAACCTTGGCCAAGTAAAGCGGGTAACTCAGAGCGCTGCGCGGGTGTTTCTGTATTTGGTTTCGGTGGTTGTAACGCTCACTTACTGCTTGAAGCGTATTCATACACCAGTCATGTAACCCAGACTCTAGAGTCAGCATCTCCAAGCCTACAACCGTCTAATTTAAGCATTACTGGCCTAGCGTCTCACTTCGGTTCTCTGCAAAGTATCAACGCGCTGAGCACTGCAATTGAAACCAACAACGATGCTTTCATTGCTTTGCCTAAGAAACGCTGGAAAGGCTTAGACCAACATCCAGAACTACTGAATCAGTTTGGTTTACACGGCATTCCAAACGGAGCGTACATCGATCAATTCGATCTCGATTTCCTACGCTTTAAAGTGCCGCCGAATGAAGATGACCGTTTGATCTCTCAGCAGTTGTTACTGATGAAAGTTGCAGACGAAGCCATCAAAGATGCCAAGCTTGTAGCAGGCCAAAAAGTTGCAGTACTCGTTGCGATGGAAACAGAGCTTGAGATGCACCAATTCCGTGGACGCGTAAACCTGCATAGCCAATTGGCTGACAGCTTTGCCAACATGGGTATCGAACTAACTCAAGACGAATACCAAGCGCTAGAAACCATCGCGATGGACAGTGTGATGGACGCAGCCAAGCTGAACCAATACACCAGTTTCATCGGCAACATCATGGCTTCGCGTATCTCTTCATTGTGGGACTTTAACGGCCCTGCCTTTACGATTTCAGCCGCTGAACAATCAGTTGCTCGTTGTATCGATGTCGCGCAAAACCTAATGTCGCAAGAATCCATGGACGCAGTCGTGATTGCAGCCGTTGACCTTAGTGGCAGTGCGGAACATGTGATTCTGAAGAACAGCATGAGCCCAGCGTCACTTGCTCCAAAATTCGGACAACCGCAAGACGGCAGTTGGAATGTGGGCGAAGGCGCAGGTGCGATTGTTCTTGTTGAAGAGAGTCGAGTAGCGAGCAACCAAGAGACAGCTTACGGCAGTATCAACGCCTTAGCCTTTGGTTCAAGCGAGCGTAACAACGCCGTTGCTGATGAGTTACTGACTCAAGTCGGTATGAGCTCGAACGATGTTTCTCTGCTTGAGCTTAACCATGCACCAGAGTCTTCGTCATATCAGTCTTCGTCTCTAAGTTTAGCGAGCACAAAGACGACTCAAGCGAGTCAACGTGTGGGTCACTGCTCTGCAGCTTCTGGGATGGCAAGCCTGTTACACGGTCTGCTCAACCTGAACCATGAGCCACTGAATCCAAATGTCAGCTCTAAAAACGCGATTGTTGCCAACATCAGCGAAGGCCAATGTTCACAGCTGTTACTAACTCAATCGAGTGTTGAATCTCAATCACTTTCCGTTCGTTTAAGCAGTGAACTGGCGAGCGATGCTAAACGTCAATTGGTTAAGCAAGTGACTCTTGGTGGTCGCGATATCTATCAACATATTGCCCAAACCCCAGTGACCAACTTGGCAACGATTCAACAGAAAGCTTCTGGTAAACAAGCTGTAAGAGTGGCGTCGATTCCAACGACAGCAAGCATTCAAGCAGCCCTTGCGCAAAAAGAGTTAGAGAAAAAAGCATTAGCGCAGAACGCGGTAGAGCCAGTCATCGAAACTCCTACATCAGTATCCCCTACTCTGGCGCCAACTCGCCACAGTCAGCTAACAGGTAACCACAGCAATATGACTCATGTCCTATCCGCTAAAAATGGCGCGTCTCAAATCGACGCTAAGACGGATGCAGCATTACAACCGTCTGTAACACCACATAACCAAGCTTTTGCTCAAAACCAGCAAGCGGCCCAGCAAGTACACAAAGCATTCCTGCACACTCGTGCCCAAGGCATGCAGATGGCTGATGCGCTATTAAAGGCACAGTTAAACGCAATTACGTCTGGTTTAGATAGCAATGCCCTGATTCAACAAACGAGTGGTCAACAAATAACTGGTCAACAAACGTCAACTCAGCCTGTACAAGCTCAATCGACTCAGGTTCAGTCAGTGCCAGTAAACGCACTTGCGACACCAACACCAGTAAAACCTATCCGTAAACCATGTATCTGGGATTACGATGATCTGGTTGAATACGCGGAAGGTGATATTGCCAACGTATTTGGCCCTGACTACGCGATCATCGATAGCTACTCGCGCCGCGTTCGCTTACCAACCACTGACTACCTATTGGTATCTCGTGTAACCAAGCTCAACGCGACAGTGAACGAGTACAAGCCAAGCACCATGACCACAGAGTACGACATCCCTGTTGATGCGCCGTACCTTGTTGATGGTCAGATCCCTTGGGCTGTTGCAGTTGAATCAGGTCAGTGCGACCTAATGCTTATCAGTTACTTAGGTATTGATTTCGAAAACAAGGGCGAACGTGTTTATCGTCTGCTTGATTGCACATTAACTTTCCTTGGCGACTTGCCTCGTGGTGGCGATACGCTGCGTTACGATATCTCCATCAACAGCTTCGCTCGCAATGGCGACACGCTGCTGTTCTTCTTCTCGTACGAATGTTTCGTTGGCGACAAGATGATCCTGAAAATGGACAACGGTTGTGCAGGCTTCTTCACTGATGAAGAGCTAGCAGACGGCAAAGGTGTGATTCACACTGAAGACGAAATCAAAGCTCGTAAGCTTGCAACTAAGCAACGCTTCGACCCAATGTTGCACTGCCCTAAAACCCAGTTTAACCACCAAGAACTGCGTCACCTACTGACTGCAAACATCGCAGAGTGTTTTGGCCCAACTCACCAATCTGATCGCCATCAGCCTTCTCTATGCTTCAGCTCTGAGAAGTTCATGATGATCGAAAAGGTCAGCCGTGTTGAACCGCAAGGCGGCACATGGGGACTTGGTCTGATTGAAGGTCACAAACAGCTAGAGCCTGAGCATTGGTACTTCCCTTGTCATTTCAAAGATGACTCAGTAATGGCCGGCTCTTTGATGGCAGAAGGTTGTGGTCAACTGCTGCAATTCTTCATGATGCACCTTGGCATGCACACGCTTGTTCAAAATGGTCGTTTCCAGCCGCTTGAAAATGCGCCTCAACAAGTACGCTGTCGTGGTCAAGTTCTACCACAATCGGCAGAACTGACTTACCGCATGGAAGT
The DNA here is from genome assembly GCF_002872555.1 of Vibrio sp. 10N.286.55.E10. NCBI lineage: Bacteria > Pseudomonadati > Pseudomonadota > Gammaproteobacteria > Vibrionales > Vibrionaceae > Vibrio > Vibrio sp. 10N.286.55.E10. Next base: position 74,683 of record NZ_MCSD01000003.1, on the reverse strand, counting down.
GACCGAGATTGGTTTAAGCCCTCGCCCATACGCAAAAGCTAACATCGATATCTTGCTGAACGGCAAAGTGATTGTTGATTTCCAAAACTTAGGTGTAATGATCAAAGAAGACGACGAATGTACTCGTTACCTGCCTTCTTTAGAAACAGCTGTCGCACCCCCTGTTATCGAAAGCTTGGACCATAAAAGCTTGGGCCATACGCCAGCAGTGAACCAACAAGCTTCAGCAAATTCGCCACTTATGGCGCAAATTGAAGACCTAGAAACAGCGCCAAATAAAGGCGTGATTCCTCTTCAACACGTTGAAGCGCCGGTAACGCCTGATTACCCGAACCGCACACCAGATACGGTTCCGTTCACGCCATACCACATGTTCGAGTTCGCGACTGGCGATATCGAGAAATGTTTCGGTCCTGATTTCTCTATCTACCGTGGGATGATTCCACCACGTACTCCGTGTGGCGATCTGCAGTTAACCACTCGTGTCGTTGAAATCGACGGCAAGCGTGGCGACTTCAAGAAACCTTCATCGTGTATCGCTGAATACGAAGTGCCAGAAAATGCATGGTACTTTGATGAAAACAGCCACCATACCTTGATGCCTTATTCGGTTTTGATGGAGATTTCACTGCAGCCAAACGGCTTCATCTCTGGCTACATGGGCACCACTCTGGGCTTCCCAGGCGAAGAGCTGTTTTTCCGTAACCTAGACGGCAGCGGCAAAATGCTGCGTAACGTCGACTTGCGTGGCAAAACGATTACCAACGATTCTCGTCTGCTTTCAACCGTAATGATGGGCACCAACATCGTACAGAGCTTCAGCTTCGAACTGAGCACTGACGGAGTGCCTTTCTACCAAGGTACAGCGGTATTTGGTTACTTCAAAGGTGCTGCACTGAAAGACCAACTGGGTTTGGACAACGGTAAAGTGACTCACCCTTGGCACGTTGATAACAACCGCACTCCGGATGTAAACATCAACCTACTAGATAAAACGACGCGTTACTTCAATGCACCTGTTTCTGCTACTGGTGAAGTGCAAGAGCATTACCAATTGGCTGGCGGTCGTTTGAACTTCATCGATACCGTGCAGATCACCAGTGATGGTGGTAAAGATGGTCTTGGTTACCTATACGCTGAGCGTACGATCGACCCTAGTGATTGGTTCTTCCAGTTCCACTTCCATCAAGATCCGGTAATGCCTGGTTCTCTAGGTGTCGAAGCGATCATCGAACTGATGCAAACCTACGCGCTAAACAAAGATCTTGGTGCAGGCTTCCGCAATCCGAAGTTTGGTCAAATCCAATCTGAAGTGAAATGGAAATACCGTGGTCAGATTAACCCTCTGAACAAGCAAATGTCTCTGGATGTACACATCACTGCGATTAAAGACGAAGACGGCAAACGTATCATCGTTGGCGACGCAAACCTGAGCAAAGATGGTCTGCGTATTTACGAAGTGAAAGACATCGCGATTTGTATCGAAGAAGCCCCTGCTACCGATAAAGCTCCTGGTATCAAGAAAGCATAAGCCGCCATTAGAGACAGAGAATTAGGAAAGAATTTAGTATGACAACTCAAACTACTATTAATAACGAAAAGCTATCTCCGTGGCCTTGGCAGATCGAAGAGAACACAACGCGTTTCGATAACGCAGCAATGTCGACAATCTTGAAAGATTTAAGCGTTGCTTGTTACGTAGTGAACCACCCAGAAAAAGGCTTAGGCGTTAGCCAACAAGCAGAAATTGCGTCGGGCGATTCAGCAAGCTCGGCGAACAGCCAGCCTGTTAGCGCCTTTGCTCCCGCTCTTGGTACACAAAGCCTAGGCGACGAAGATTTTCGTCGTTGCCACGGCGTAAAATACGCTTACTACGCAGGTGCAATGGCAAACGGCATTTCATCTGAAGAGTTGGTGATTGCGCTTGGTCAAGCTGGCATTCTTTGTTCATTTGGCGCGGCGGGGTTAATCCCGTCTCGTGTTGAGCAAGCGATCAATCGCATTCAAGCTGCACTACCAAACGGTCCTTACGCGTTTAACCTGATTCACAGCCCAAGTGAACCTGCGCTAGAGCGCGGCAGTGTTGAGTTGTTTTTGAAGCACAAGGTAAAAACGGTTGAGGCTTCTGCCTTCTTAGGTTTAACACCACAAATCGTTCACTACCGTGCTGCAGGTCTTAGCCGCGATGCACAAGGCGAGATACAGATTGGTAACAAGGTTATTGCTAAGGTGAGCCGTACTGAAGTCGCAAGTAAGTTTATGCAGCCTGCTCCTGTAAAAATGCTGCAAGCTTTGGTTGACGAAGGTCGAATCACAGCAGAACAGATGGAACTGGCACAGCTTGTTCCTATGGCTGATGACATTACTGCAGAGGCCGATTCAGGTGGTCACACTGATAACCGTCCGCTAGTAACCCTGTTACCAACGATTCTTGCGTTGAAAGAACAAATTCAAGCTCAGTACCAATTCAAAACACCGCTGCGTGTTGGTTGTGGTGGTGGCGTAGGTACGCCTGACGCTGCTCTAGCTACGTTTAACATGGGCGCGGCTTACATTGTTACTGGTTCAATCAACCAAGCGTGTGTTGAGGCTGGCGCGAGCGAACACACACGTAAGCTGCTTTCGACAACTGAAATGGCAGACGTAACTATGGCTCCGGCAGCAGACATGTTCGAAATGGGCGTAAAACTGCAAGTGGTTAAGCGCGGTACTTTATTCCCAATGCGTGCGAACAAGCTGTACGAGATCTACACACGTTACGACTCGATTGAAGCGATTCCAGTTGAAGAGCGTCAAAAGCTAGAGAAGCAAGTATTCCGTTCAACACTGGATGATATTTGGGCTGGTACTGTGGCGCACTTTAACGAGCGCGACCCTAAACAGATCGAACGTGCTGAAGGCAATCCAAAACGCAAAATGGCGTTGATCTTCCGTTGGTACTTGGGTCTTTCTAGCCGTTGGTCAAACACTGGCGAACAAGGTCGTGAGATGGATTACCAAGTATGGGCAGGCCCGGCACTTGGCGCATTCAACGCATGGGCGAAAGACAGCTACCTAGACGATTACCAACAGCGTAATGCGGTCGACCTTGCTAAGCACCTGATGCACGGTGCGGCGTACTTGGCTCGTGTTAATCTTCTTACCTCACAAGGTATCAAGCTTGATCCAGAGCTAGCACGTTGGAAGCCGACACAAAGAATGGCATAGGCATTTCAATACAGAGTTAATTAAACTCAACGAATAAAAAAAGCGACCTTATCGGGTCGCTTTTCTTTTGGTCATTCTTCTTAAGCTAGCTAAAAGATTAAGATTTCTGCATACGCTTTTTCAAGCGTGCCAAATCAATCGCGCTTGAGCGAACGGTCAACTTAATACACTCGTAGTCGTACTCTTCTTTTACCACACTCATGTTTGAGCGAATCTCACCAATGATGCCTTGGCCAGAATAAGGAATCGTGATCTCTTCTTCGATCATGCCTTCTTCAGCAACACCAACGATGTACTTGTGCAGTTTCGTGATATCCAGAGGATCACGAGTTGACGTTAGCATCGCATCTGGGAATTCTTCGATAAGCTCTAATTGCTGCTCTTCAGTCAATCTATCGCACTTATTCAGCACTAATAGTTTTTCGCTGCCTTCTACACCCACTTGAGCTAATACGTCGTGTACCACATCAAGTTGTGCGCGGAATGAAACATCAGAAGCATCAACGACATATAGCAGCAATGAAGCATCATGCGCTTCTGCGAGCGTAGAGTGGAACGAAGCAACCAGATCGTGTGGCAATTTCTTGATGAAACCCACTGTATCCGAAACCAGAATACGCGGCTGAGTAATTGGTTGAAGCGCACGAACCGTGGTGTCTAGCGTTGCGAACAGTTTATCTTCACCCACCACTTCGGTTGCGGTCATGGCACGCATCATCGAAGATTTACCGGCATTGGTGTAGCCAACTAAAGCAACAGTGAAAAGCTCCGCGCGCCTTGTGCGTCGGGTCTTCATTTCATCTTGTACGCTTACTAGCTCACGCTTAAGCGCAGCAATTTGGTCACGTACGTTACGACGGTCTAGCTCTAGTGAAGTTTCACCTGCGCCCTGACCCATTTGACGCTCTTTATCACCCTCAGCCGTTTCACGAAGTCGTGGCACTAAGTAGTTTAGACGAGCGATATCAACTTGCAGGCGAGCAGTACGAGTACGAGCGTGACGGCTGAAAATTTCGATGATGATGCCAGTACGGTCAAATACTTCCACACCCAAACTAGCCTCAACAGTGCGCAGTTGAGATGGGCTTAAATCACAGTCAAAGACCACAACATCGGCAGCGCCGTATTGAAAGTCGCCCGTTGGAAGATCATCAAAATCTAGCTCGTCGATTTCTGAATCAAACAGACCAGATTCATCAAGGAAGTCTTCATCTTCAGCTTCTTCAATCGAACCTTGGTAACCAGTTAGGTGTGCAATTTCCGCAAGCTTACCGGCACCCAACACGTTTTGTCGTTGAGTTGAACTGTGGTGCTGCGATTGAGTACCGACCACTTTAAACCCTAGGGTTGTTACTAAGCGAGCAAGTTCGGCAAGAGACTCTTTTGCTTCGTCACCTTTGAAGTCCGGTGTCGTAATAGAAATAAGTAAAGCGTTACTAGCTGAGGGTTTTGCTGTTAGTTTCATGTATTCTTCTGTTTATGCACCAAAGTGCAACCTAGTATTTGATCTAAAGTTGAGTCGATCCTACGCGTTTCTACGTCAGCTTTATATAGCCACATCACACTAAATATCAGCTTTGATGATAATTAACTGTCTACTCGATGATTATTCACAATAAAAAACGACCCATCAGGTCGCTTTTTATTGCCTACAACGGCATTTGTTACACCACTTAAACTATCAACACTGTCAAACGAATTAATTACTCACTGCAATAGGGTCAGGAGATCCGTCGGGATCATTATTCACGGCTCCATCCAAAGAGAATGAGCCTCCGGTGGCTAATAGTACTCCACAAAAGTGAGGAGCCGCCATTGAGGTACCATTGTAAGAAACTGTTCCTCCCCCCGCTTTGGTCGATAACACATCAACTCCCGGTTGAGCGTAATCTACATCAGAACCATAATTGGAAAAGTAAGCGAAGTTATCGCTAGTTTCACCAAATGCGGAGATAGTAAATATATTCGTGCCGTTGGTGCTAGCTGGCGTAAAACCACTGACATCCTGGCCTGAATTACCCGCTGCAATTGAGAAAAATATCCCTTTTGCTGCCGCTGTTTTAATTGCACTATCCAAGGCCGCCGAATATCCCGAGCCTCCCAAACTCATATTGGCACAGTCACCAGAGGCGCCATAGCGTGCAACATGATCAACACCTGCAATCACGCCCGACATTGAACCACTACCACTGTTATCTAACACTCGTACGGGAATGACCTGTACACCGGGAGCAACGCCAACGACATCAAAACCGTCATTATAAGCCCCAATAGTGCCTGCTACATGCGTACCGTGCCCATTACCATCATTAGTATTATTTTTCTTACCGCGAGTAAAATTTGCCCCTCGGGATTTATTTACATTTAAATCTGGGTGGTCGCTGTCAATACCCGAGTCTATAACCCAAGCAACGACGGAGGCACCACTCATATCACCAGTACCACCGTTAACTCTGGTGATCCCCCAAGGGATCTGTTGTGGATCTCGCTCAACACTATCTCCACCTCGATTAGGTTTGCCTCCTCGAGGTAAAGCGTGCATGACGATATCAGGCTCAATATAATCAATCTCGGGGAACTTATTTTTAAGACCTTTGAGAGCTTGCTCTGGGACCTTAAGAGAAAATCCTTTCAAGGCGTGGCTATATTGATGCCCCACCACACCGTGTCCTTTGGCAACTTCACGCGCGATATCACTCGCCCGAGACTCCGATGTACTCTCTTTAAGAACAACAATATAACTGTCTCTCAAATCATGATTAACAACAGCAGATACAGGAAAGGAAAGAAGAGCAAGTAACATTGCTCCTGCAAACATTTGGACTCTCATTACAGATATCCTTCTTCCAAAAATTAATACCTCATAAAGCATAGTCGTTACTGAGCTTTTTATCATCAACATGACAATTAGTCTGTCCTGATACAAAAACACCCCATCCAACGATGAGGTGTTTGGTAAAACTAACTTGCTAGCAACACTTAAAAATCAATTCTCGCTTCAGTCTGTGCATCAAAGAATACCGCTTTCGAAAGGTCGAAATGCAGTGGTGCCATCTGCCCTACCGACACCTCGAACTCTGGTGATAAACGACATGCCACTTCTTGGTCGTTCACTTTGACCATCGCGATGGTATCGGGCCCTGTCGGTTCCAATACCTCTAGCTGTAAGTCTAGCTTTGTTGAGGCAGAGACATCATCGCTTTCTTGTTCGGTAATGTGTTCTGGACGCAACCCAATCACCAACTCTTTGCCATCTTGGTCGCGCATACTTTGTGGCAAACGAATGTGGTGTTCTTGATCTGCGGTACCAACCACTTTAATTATCGGATTCTGTTCCTCATCCAAGTCCACCATAGTTTTAATGAAGTTCATTGATGGTGAACCCATAAAGCCCGCCACAAACATGTTGTTTGGCTTGGTGTAGATCTCTTGTGGCGTACCGAGTTGCTGTAGCTCACCGTCTTTCATTACTGCGATGCGATCCGCAAGAGTCATAGCTTCGATCTGATCATGGGTTACATAAACAATCGTGGTATTCAGCTTCTGGTGCAGACGTTTAATCTGATGGCGCATTTCAACACGCAGCTTGGCATCCAAGTTAGAAAGCGGCTCATCAAACAGATACAGCTTAGGACGACGAGCTAGAGCACGTCCCATCGCGACACGTTGACGCTGACCACCAGAAAGCTGCGACGGTTTACGATCCAGCAACTGTTCGATTTGCAGCATTTCCGCCACTCGGTTTACCTCTGCATCAATCTCGTCTTGTGGCATCTTGCGAATCTTCAAACCGAAGGCGATATTACCGCGTACCGTCATGTTTGGGTAAAGCGCGTACGACTGAAACACCATCGCAATATCGCGGTCTTTAGGTTCAACCTGCGCCACGTCTACACCATCAATTACAATCTCACCCGAGCTAATATTTTCTAGCCCAGCAATGGTGTTCATTAGGGTGGATTTTCCACACCCCGAAGGGCCGACAAGTATCAAAAATTCCCCCGAATCGATACTAATGTCGATGCCCTTTAACGTTTCGTTGTCCGCGTTGCGATAAGTTTTACGGATCTGTTTTAAATCTAATGTTGCCATGGGTAATTATCCTTTTACTGATCCTGCCGTTAGGCCACGAACAAAATATTTTCCTGCGAAGACATACACCAACAACGTTGGCAGTGCGGCGATGATCGCGGCAGCCATGTCGACGTTATATTCTTTAACACCCGTACTGGTGTTGACTAGGTTGTTTAATGCCACGGTGATAGGCTGAGTCTCTGAGCCCGAATACACCACCCCGAACAAAAAATCGTTCCAAATTGCGGTGAATTGCCAGATCACCGTCACCATGATGATTGGCGTTGAGATCGGTAATAAGATCTTGAAGAAAATCGTAAAGAAACCTGCACCATCAAGTTTTGCCGCTTTGATCAATTCATCAGGAATCGAGATGTAGAAGTTACGGAAAAACAGTGTGGTAAACGCCATGCCATAGATAACGTGCACAATCACCAAGCCGATAGTTGTGTTCGCTAGCCCCATCTTGCCGAGCATGGTTGCCATTGGTAACAACACCACTTGAAATGGGATGAAGCAACCAAACAACAACAAGCTAAAGAACAGGTTTGAACCTCTAAATTGCCATTTCGTCACTACATAACCATTGAATGCACCGAGCAATGTTGAAATCGCAACCGCAGGAATCACCATTTGGAACGAGTTCCAGAAGTAGCCTTTGATGCCTTCACATTTCACGCCCGTACAGGCGGTGTCCCACGCTTTATACCAAGCATCAAACACCCACTCTTTCGGTAAGCTCATCAAGTTACCTGCCTTGATGTCTGGCAGAGTTTTGAATGAGGTCAGCGCCATGACAAACAATGGCATTAGATACACCAAGCAGAAGAAAAGCAGTGCTGAATAAATAAAGATTCGAGCAAAATTGATGTTATTCATCATGACTTTTTCTCCCTAAGTTCAGAGTAAAGATAAGGCACGAGAATCGCTAAGATACCAGCAAGCATCATCATGGCGCTGGCAGCACCAAGGCCGATTTGACCGCGAGTAAAGGAGTGTGCATACATGAATAGTGCAGGAAGATCCGATGAATAACCGGGGCCACCAGCCGTCATTGCGGTCACAAGGTCGAAGCTCTTAATCGCAATGTGCGACGTAATGATCACCGCACTGAAAACCACAGGGCGCAAGCAAGGCAGAATGATTTTGATATAGATGGTAGGTAAGCTTGCCCCATCGATTTGCGCCGCTTTGATGATTGAAGAATCGATACCGCGCAAACCCGCTAAGAACATCGCCATCACAAACCCTGAAGACTGCCAAAGTGCCGCGATAACCAAGGTATAGACCGACATTTCAGAGTCGACTAGCCAATCAAATTTGAAGTCAGTAAATCCCCAGTCTTGCATTAGCTTTTCAATGCCAAGACCCGGATTAAGAATCCATTTCCACGCAGTACCAGTCACAATGAATGACAACGCCATTGGGTAGAGATAGATGGTACGAATCGCCCCTTCTTGACGGATATTCTGGTCAAGCAATACCGCTAAACCAACACCAAGTAAGATTGCAATCGCCATAAATAGAAAACCAAACACACCGAGGTTGGTGATTGAGGTGATCCAGCGATCGTTATCCATCAGCTTTTCATATTGGGTTAAACCAACGAAGTTAAAGCTCGGCAAAAATCGAGAGTTGGTGAACGACAACGCTGCCGTCCAAAAAATGTAGCCGTAGATACACACCACGGTCACTAACGCGGTCGGCGCCAGTACTATTTTAGGTAACCAATGTTGCAACCTGTCAGCAAAACTCGGTTTCGGTGCAGGCTGGCTCCTTGTGGGTTTTGGAGTCGACTCAGTCAAAACATGCTCCATAACTTATCCTTGTTGCACAATCGAGCCAATGGCTTGCCTCTCGGCACCACATCAGCATCACGCATATCAGAATTGGGAGTGAAGAGTAGATAGGCTCCCTACGAGCCTACCCACCCTGGGGGTTTGGTGTTAGACCAAGTTAGATTAGATAGCCGCTTTCACTGCTTTTGCTAACTTAGCTGCCGCTTGTTTCGGATCGGCATCTTTCTCGTTGAAGAAGTTGGTCACCACGTCATAAATAGCGCCTTGAGCGTAGCTTGTTGTCGCTAGGCCGTGAGCCATACTCGGAACAAGATCGCCCGATTCAGCACTCGCTTTGAAGGTAGCCATTGAATCCAACGCACATTGGTCGAATTTAGACATGTCCATATCTAGACGTACGGGGATAGAACCTTTGTTAAGGTTGAAGACTTCTTGGAAATCTTTGGTAAGAATGGTTTTCGCTAGGTCTTGCTGCGCCTTTTGGTTTTCTTTGTCGCTTAACTCAAAGAACGCAAAGCTATCGATATTGAAAGTAAACTGGCCATCAGTGCCCGGTGCTGGTGCACAGATGTAATCTTTACCCGGCACTTTGCCTGCCGCAGTAAATTCACCTTTCGCCCAGTCACCCATGATTTGCATCGCGGCTTCGCCATTGATAACCATTGAAGTTGCGACGTTCCAATCACGACCTGGAGAGTTGCTGTCGATGTAATCACGCATCTTTTTGAACTTGGTAAACACTTCCACCATTTTGTCGCCAGATAACACGTCCATATCAAGATCAACGAACGCTTTGTTGTAGTCTTCACTGCCTAGTACATCAAGTGCCACGGCTTCGAATACCGTCGCGTCTTGCCAAGGCTGACCACCATGAGCCAATGGAATGAAACCAGCCGCTTTAATCTTGTCTGCAGCAACAAAGAACTCATCTAACGTAGTTGGAACCGTAACACCTGATTTTTCTAAAACAACAGGGTTAGCCCAAAGCCAGTTAACACGGTGAACGTTGACAGGAACTGCCACATATTCGCCATCCCACTTCATCACTTTAGTCACTACTTCAGGTAGTAGTTCATCCCATTGTTCTTGTTTAGCAGTCGCATCGAGAGACGTTAGAAAACCTAAACCCCCCCACTCCTGAATATCATGACCTTTAATCTGCGCTGCAGAAGGTGGATTGCCCGATACTGCTCGAGTTTTCAAAACAGTCATCGCACTTTCACCGCCGCCACCAGCAACAGCAAAGTCTTTCCACGTATGGCCTTGTTCTTCAATCATCTCTTTCAGTACCGCCGCGGATTTCGCTTCGCCACCGGCAGTCCACCAGTGAAGCACTTCCACTTCACCAGCTTGAGAAAATGTTGAGGCAGCAAGAAGAGATAGAGTAAGTAGGGTTTTATTGATTTTCATTATAATCTTCCATGTTTAGGGGACTCGACGTCCGGTTCAATAAAGAGTCTACTTATTCTGATTTATAAGATTGAAACAAAAGGTAAGCCCTATGTAACACAATTGTTACATTATACTTCTAAGCCTCTTGGTATATAGACTTTGGCTTCTAAGCCACCTTGAGAGGAGTTGCGAATAATGAGATCTCCGCCGTGTCCGTGCAGGATATTTCGGCAGATCCCGAGTCCTAAACCGTGTCCTTGGTCGTCGGTTGCCAGCCTAAAGTAGGGTTCAAAAACCAACTCTAACTTGTCTTCAGGGATACCTTTACCGTGATCCTGAATCGTCACAATGACCCACACTGAATCACTGCTGATATCGACTTCGGCGGATTGTCCATATTTCACAGCATTGTCGATAAGATTGGTGAGCACGCGTTTAATCGCTAAAGGTTTGGCGACTAGCGGTTCAACCACAGTGGGCTCAAACTCAACCAAGGTTTGATGTTGGTTGTGCAATTCAATCACAGAGAGCATCATCTCATTGAGGTCGATAATAGCGTTGTTTTCGTGAAGGTCAGTATCTCTAACCGCTTGTAATGCACCTTTGACCATCATCTCCAGCTCATCCAAGTCTTTATTGAATTTGTCTTTCTTTACTTCACTCTCCAACAATTCAGCCCGCAATCTAAGACGTGTTATTGGTGTCTTTAAATCATGAGAAATAGCAGAGAAAAGGTGCTCACGGTCGGCAACATAACGGCGAATCCGCTGCTGCATGCGGTTGAAGGCTCGGGTTGCGGTAACCAGTTCTGTCGCACCTTCTTCGTTAAGTGGAGGCTGCTGAATATCCATGCTCATTTCGTTGGCTGCCCTTGCTAGCTTTTTAAGCGGGCGCACTTGGCGGCGAATCATTAAGTAGGTCAACACCAATAGAATCAGCGTTGAAGAGAGCAAGAAGATCACCTGTTCACGACCAAGAATGGTGTCATCAAGTTTTACATAGGGAGCTGGTAACAGTGCGGCAATATACACCCATTCGTGACTGGCTAGCTCTATCTGAACGACCAAAATAGGTGGATTAAGAGGTTCCAACGTTAAAGTATGATGTGCCCACGATCGCGGGAGATCGCTTAAATATATGTCATTTTTAAGCAAACGGAGATGTTCAGGGCGAGAGAAATCAACACGGACTGATTCCACTTTATTGAGCTTGCTACTCAAAACACTTTCTATCGCTTCAATCGAGGCGGTTTTTAAGCGAGTATCGGGGATCGATTCAACAATCAAAGCCTCTTTATTGAAAGAGACAAAAAATCGCGTGCCACCCATATTTCGAATTTGGTCTAACACGATGTGGCGATATTTGACGGGTAAAGACTGAAAGAAAGTCACCGTTGAAGCAAACATGTTCGCCATGCTAGATGAGGCTGAGCGAATCCCTTCCAGTTCTTTATGTTTAGATTCGCTATACCAAATAGAGGTTGCGATACCTTGAGCAATCACCACCGCTAACAGAGTCAACAACAAGGTTCTTGCGACCAAGGAATTTGGTTTTAATCGACTTAACCATTTCATACGAGATACTTCATTAGCATTACTTAATAAACATTAGATCATGCTCAGTGCTCATACTGAACAGGCACAGCGAGAATATAGCCATTGCCACGCATGGTTTTGATGTAGTGAGGGTATTTGCCGCTGTCGCCCAATCGGCTTCTCAGACGACTAAGCTGCACATCAATGCCTCGTTCAAAAGGCAACGCTTCGCGGCCTCTGGTAGCGAAAGAGATGGTGTCACGGTCGAGAACTTCGTTAGGACGAGTTAAGAACAGCATCAACAGAGAAAAGTCACTGCCCGACAAGTCCATCTCTTCTGAGTGTTCATTGTGGGAAATTCGATGTGCGAGCGTATCAAGCGTCCAATCACCAAAAATAATCTGCTTTGGCAGTGCATCACTCGGCTTGTCATCCACCACTTGAACACGGCGCAATAACGCTTTGATACGCGCCATTAACTGACGTGGACTAAACGGCTTGGCAATATAATCATCGGCACCAATTTCCAACCCGATAATCTGGTCGGTTTCATCCGACACCGCAGTCAGCATGATAATAGGCACATTCGATTGCTTACGGACACGTTGACACAAGGTAAAGCCATCGTCACCGGGCAGCATCACATCAAGCAGAATCAGATCCGGGTAACCTTGGTTTTGCAGGTGAGTTTCTAGTTCAACACCGTCTCCTACAGAAGAGACATCGAAACCCGATTTTGTCAGGTACTCTTCCAGCAGCTCGCGGATTTCTTGATCATCATCCACCACGAGAATTCGAGTATTTGTTGGCATCGCCCAAACCTATTAAATTTACAACTTATTCACATAGTGTATAGGCAGGTCGAGTATTTGATTATTGATATGTTGATAAAATTAGAAGAACAAACAGATAGAGATCACAACTAAGCGACCGCTATCTGTTGGTATTGCATTGATAAGCCGATTTAAGACGAGCAGCTGATCTCCATCGCTTTACCCCACTCTGGTGGTAACGCGGCAAGATGTTCGTAGTCAGGGTGTTCCGCATAAGGATCGGCCAACACCACCATTAATGCGTCAATATCACTGCTATCACCACGCTCTGCTTTATCTATTGCAAGCTGAGCTAGGTAGTTTCTGAGGATGTATTTCGGGTTTACCTGCCTCATCTTTTCGCAGCGCTCTACAACTGAACACTCCTCAAGTTCACAACGTTGCAAGTAGTTATCCACCCACAGCTTCGCAGCATCACGATCGATAACTAAATCAATCACCTCCTGTGGTGGCAAGGTGTCCAAGTTCGACAACGTTCTAAAGAACCTTGGATAATCAACTTTGTTTTGCGACATTAACTCGAACATAGATTCAAACAAGCGGCTGTCACCTTCTTGTTTCGAAAGTAGCCCCAACTTACGACGCATCAGCTGACTAAAGTAACCATTCATTTGCGGTTCGTATTGTTCAAGTGCCGCTTCTAAGTCAGCCCTCTCTATCAACGGTGACAACGAGTGTGCCAATGCAGATAAATTCCACATACCAATTCTAGGTTGTTGATTGAACGCGTAACGACCTTGGTAATCCGAATGGTTACAGATCAAACGAGGGTCATATTCATCAAGGAAAGCGAACGGGCCGTAATCGAAGGTTTGTCCGATGATTGACATGTTATCCGTATTCATCACGCCGTGAGCAAAACCATTTGCTTGCCACAACGCAATCATCTCCGCGGTACGATCGACAATTTGATTAAACATGGCTGCGTATGGCTTTTCTTCTTCAAGACACTCTGGGAAGTGCCATTCGATGACTTTATCAGCCAACAACTTATGCTCAGCTAACTGATTGGTATAAAAAAGATGTTCAAAGTGGCCAAATCGAATGTGAGATTCTGCAGCACGCACCAGTAATGCGCCCCATTCTTGTTTCTCTCGGTAAACCGGCGTGTCACTGGTCATCATGGCTAATGCACGTGTGGTTTGGATATTAAGCCCTGCCATTGCTTCGCTACACAGATACTCACGAACCGTTGAACGAATAACCGCACGGCCATCGCCCATACGTGAATATGGCGTTTTGCCTGCACCTTTAAGGTGTAAGTCGAACGTTTCACCGCTTTTAGCGACAACTTGTGCCAAAAGTAGCCCTCTTCCATCACCTAAGTCGGGATTATAAGAGCCAAACTGGTGGCCTGCGTATTTCATTGCTACAGGCGAAAACGGCTCAGGTTCAACATTGCCAGATAACGTCTCAAGCAGCTCTTCGGAGGCGTCATCAAATGACGGAAAACCGAGTTCATCCGCAAGGTTATGATTCCATGCAAGCCATTGAACATTGTTTAGCGGTGTAGGTTGAATTGGGGTATAGAACAGTCGAGGTAATGCCGTAAATCGATTGTTAAATGAAATAGAATCCCAGAGAGACATGAGCGGTACACTGTAGATAAAAGATGATTTAAGATTATCACAGTTTGATAACAACTTCAGATGAGGTTACGTGATGAACTTGTTAGAGAAGATTGCTTAGCTGTTTTACGAAGGGAAAAAGCTAAGTGGCTAGACTGATGAGAAGAGCCACATTTACGAGAGTAAGAGTTCTGACTTTGAAGACTTTTTGAAAAGTGTATTCATAATAAAAACTGAAAATATAGAGCCGAAAAATAGGCTACATTAGAGCAAGAATACCCAGAAGAGAAAGGGTAGAGAAAATCCAAGTACGACTGATTACGCCAAAATTACTGTGTTGAATCATTTCTTGATGCTGCATATGTCTCTCCTTGAGAACGTGATGGTGTAACTACAATATATCGGCTTTTCACCAAAAGCGGCAAGCACATTAATATTAACCTTTTATGACAGCATTAAGAATTTTCTGTAACTATTCAGCCCTTTGATAAATAAAAAAGTTATGCTCGGCTTGTCGTCGAAAGCAGCGCGCCTGCACCAATAAACACGCCCCCTGTAACACGATTGAAGACCTTAGCTCTGCCCTTCGCAAATAGCCAGTTTGACGACTTCGCACCTAAATACGCGTACACCAATAGCCAAGACAACTCCATCACAGCAAAGGTTAAAGCAAACACGGTAAACTGGGGAAGCAGAGCGATCGACGGGTCAATAAATTGAGGGAAAAGTGCGGTAAAAAACAGGATAGCTTTGGGGTTACTCGCGCCAACAATAAAGCCACTTAGGTAATGTTGCGCAGCGCTTTCTTTAACAGATTTAGAATCGGCTTGTTGACTAGATAGCTTGTCATAATCTTGCTGACTGGAACGCAGAGACTTCCAACCAAGGTAGATTAGGTAAGCGGCACCGGTCCATTTAATAACGTTAAACACCACTTCAGACGACGCAATGATCACCCCTAAGCCGGTAAACGATAGGGTTAGAATGCCAGTAATCGCAGTTAAGCTGCCCAGCGCGGTAAATATCGATAATTTAAAGCCTGATTGCACGCCTTTAGTCATGCACAACAAAGAGCTTGGGCCTGGTGATGCCGTTAAGATCAGCACCGCTAATAAGTAATAAATCCATGTATCTAAGCTCATCGTGAATTCTCCTTAACTCACTAAAACGACCAAACATTAAGCATCAATATCTAATAACCTATCATATTAATCAACTAAATATTGAGCTGAACGTCTTCGATATAAATACAAACATCCTTAATCTAGGCAATAAAAAACGCCATGCATTGCTGCACGGCGTTTAAATAAAAACGTTTCAAATCGAACGTCTTACTAGATTTCAGTCTCTAAGCTTACAACCCGATGATCGGGTCAAAAACTCAATAGCCGACACAACCTAGTCTTTGTAGATAGAGAACTCATCGGCGCAAGCAACAAGCTGCTCACGAGTGATCATGAATACGCCGTGGCCACCGTTAGAGAATTCAATCCAAGTGAATGGAATCTCTGGGTACTGATCCATCATGTGAACCATTGAGTTACCCACTTCACAGATAAGAATACCGTCATCAGTTAGGTAATCTGGTGCGTTAGCTAAGATGCGACGAACCAATTTCAGACCATCTGTACCCGCAGCTAGGCCAAGTTCTGGCTCATGAGTAAACTCATCTGGCAGGCTGTTCATATCTTCTTCATCCACATAAGGCGGGTTCGATACGATCAGGTTGTATTTCTCTTTTGGCAGATCACGGAAAAGATCTGAACGGATTGGGAACACTTGCTGCTCCATGCCGTGATCTTGAACGTTCTGTTCTGCAACTTGCAGTGCGTCTGTAGAGATATCAATCGCATCTACTTCAGCGTCAGGGAATGCGTGAGCACATGCAATAGCAATACAACCACTGCCCGTACACATATCCATGATGCGAGTTGGCTCTTCAGTTAACCAAGGTTGGAACTGAGCTTCAATCAGCTCACCAATTGGAGAACGAGGCACAAGAACGCGCTCATCAACGAAGAACTCAAGACCACAGAACCAAGCTTTGTTGGTTAGGTAAGCTGTTGGTGTACGATCATTAATACGCTTGATTACGCGCTCAACAATACGCAGACGCTCGCTACTCGTTAGACGAGAGTTCATCACATGCGAAGGAACATCAATCGGCAGATAAAGAGTAGGTAAGATAAGTTGTACTGCCTCATCCCACGCGTTATCAGTGCCGTGACCATAAAATAGGCCCGCTGCGTTAAAGCGGCTAACAGTCCAACGAATCACATCTTGAAGCGTGTGTAGTTCTGATACCGCTTCTTCTACAAAAATCTTATCCAAAATTGTCTCCGAAAAGCGCTACAATACTGCTAATTACGTTTCTAATTAGAATTCATAACCTGATGAGCAAAAAAGACACCGACTTCGATGACGATTTCGCCCTGTTCAACGATGCAGTAAAGGGCGTTAAAAAGTTGCAACAGGATACCATAGTCCAGCAGCCAAAAAGAAATCCCAAGCAAAAAGAAATTACTCGAACGGCAAGACAAGCCAGTGATAGCGAGTTTTATTTCTCGGATGAGTTCATTCCACACCTTAGCGAAGAGGGTCCGACACGCTATGCTCGCGATGATGTCTCGAAATATGAGGTAAAGCGCTTACGTCGTGGTGTCTACGTTCCTGATGTGTATCTCGATATGCATGGTATGACTCAACAAGAAGCTAAACGTGAGCTTGGCGCGATGATTGCGCACTGCGTGAAAGAAAGCGTAGCGTGTGCCTGTGTTCAGCATGGTATCGGTAAACACATCCTTAAACAGAAAGTGCCGTTGTGGCTAGCACAACACCCTGATGTGATGGCTTTCCACCAAGCGCCGTTAGAGTTCGGCGGCAATGGCGCACTATTGGTTCTGTTGTCGATTCCTGAGAAATAATTCTGGTTTTCGAATCCGCTCGACGTCAAAAACAACAAAGGGCATCTCAAATATTTGAGGTGCCCTTTTCATTTTGCTTACGAGAGACAACTTAGATTAAGCGTCGACTATGGATTGATATTCCAAAGTAACTCGCCTTTTTGTGTCTCAAGATTGAAGTCGATACACGCTAAGCCAGAAGTTGGAAACATAGGCGGTGCCATGCCTGTTGCAAACTCTGCTGTTAGGTAGCCCACTAGAGGTAAATGAGAAACAAATAAAATGGTCTCTAGTTTTTCTACTTCAGCCATTGCCACGGTCAAATCAAACACATCGTCGGACATTCCATAAGGCGTAATATCATCACAGGTTTCTACTTTCTTTCCAGAAAACACCTGAGAGATCTCTAACCACGTTTCTTGTGCCCTCAAATATGGGCTCACAAGTACTTTATCGAACTGGCTGATGCCCTGCTCGTTTGCAGCTTGAGCCACCGCAAGAGACGCCATCTTACCGCGCTTAGTTAACGCTCGTTCTGCATCCGAGTTAGCAAAATGTTCTGCTTCACCGTGGCGCATTATGAATATTTTCATGTTCAGTCCTGTCTACGTAACATTTCGAAAGTCGATATATCCCATATCAGCGATACGCTACTTAGCGTTTGGCCCTCAATCCAGAGGGAGCCGCAGTCTATATAAATAATTATATCAAGTCACTTGCTAAAGAATTCGACTTTCTTAACAATCTTGTTAAAAGAAAATAAATTACTGATAAAAATCGATAAAAGTGATTTAGAAATCACCAAAAAGCACTTCATATCCCAAAATATGATCACAAGGTTTGCACGCCGAATCATCGGGTACATAATTTAAAAACCACCTTCTCTGGAGATGCTCCTGTGCACTTAAGCCCAAATGATGAACATCAATACCGCTACATAACCTTAAATAATGGGTTACGTGTACTGTTAGTTCAGGATCAAAATGCTCAAAAAGCAGCAGCCGCATTAGCCGTCAATGTGGGGCATTTTGATGACCCTATAGACCGAGAGGGTTTAGCTCACTACTTAGAGCATATGCTATTTCTAGGAACTGAAAAGTATCCAAAGGTCGGAGAGTTCCAAAGTTTTATCAGCCAACATGGCGGCAGTAACAATGCTTGGACAGGAACAGAACACACCTGCTTCTTTTTTGATGTTGAATTGAATGCCTTTGAAACCGCACTCGATCGCTTTAGCCAATTTTTTACCGCTCCGCTGTTCAACGAAGAAGCATTAGATAAAGAACGCCAAGCCGTTGATTCCGAATACAAGATGAAACTCAACGACGATTCGCGACGCCTGTACCAAGTTACCAAAGAACTGGTGAATCACAATCACCCATTCTCGAAGTTTTCTGTCGGTAATATCGATACGTTGGGCGACAGAAACGGCGAGACGATTCGACAAGAGATCTTAGCTTTCCACCAGCAACAATACTCGGCTGACTTAATGACGCTAACACTGTCTAGCAATCAGTCTTTAGATGAAATGCAAAGCTGGGTTGAGGGTCGCTTTAGCTCGATCACCAATCACAACCTACAAGGCAAGAAGGTTGAAGTACCCATTGTTGGTGAGTTAAGCACCGGCGTTCAAGTCCGCGTTGAGCCAATTAAAGAAGTTCGCAAACTGATCTTAACCTTCCCTATGCCAAGCATGGACGAGCACTATGGCGTTAAACCATTGTCGTTCTTTGCCCATCTTTTAGGTTACGAAGGTGAAGGCAGTTTGATGATGCAACTTAAAGAGAAAGGTTGGATAACATCCCTCTCTGCGGGTGGTGGCGCGAGCGGCAGTAACTACCGTGATTTCACAGTCAGTTGCTCGTTGACCATTGAAGGTTTAACCAAAACCGATAACATCATCCAAGCGATATTTCAGTACATCAAATTAATCGAGCAACAAGGCATAGAAGAGTGGCGCTACCTAGAAAAACGTGCCGTATTAGAGTCTGCTTTCCGCTTTCAAGAGCCAGCAAGGCCACTAGACGTGGTTAGCCACCTTGTTATCAACATGCAGCACTATCAAGAGCAAGATGTGGTGTATGGCGATTACAAGATGTCGCATTTCGATGACGAGTTGCAACGCTCTTTGCTTCCTAACTTAACCGTCGACAACATGCGTGCGACCATTGTTGCTCAGGGATTCGAGTATGACAGAGAAGCGAAGTGGTATTTTACGCCCTACTCGGTCACACCATTTAGCGCTGAACAAGTTCAATGCTTTGCATGCATTAACCCCGGTTGGCAGTTTGAACTCCCAAGCAAAAACCCGTTTATTTGCTACGATCTAGACCCAACTGAACTCGAAGGTGACGCTAAGTTCCCACAACTGTTAGAAGAGCTCGATGGCTTTAAGCTATGGCACCTGCAAGACCATCAATTTCGAGTACCGAAAGGGGTGGTGTATGTTGCTATCGACAGCCCACACTCAGTCGCTAGCCCAAGAAATATCGTTAAAACGCGCTTGTGTGTAGAAATGTTCTTAGACTCGCTCGAAAAAGATACCTATCAAGCTGAAATCGCCGGAATGGGTTACAACATGTATACCCATCAGGGCGGCGTTACACTCACACTTTCTGGATTCAGCGAGAAGCAACCACAATTGCTCAATATGATCCTTGAACGCTTTCAAGCACGCGACTTTAGTCCAACACGCTTCGAAACGATTAAGCATCAATTGCTAAGAAACTGGAATAATGCGTCGCAAGACCGCCCTATTTCGCAGCTGTTTAATGCGATGACAGGGATACTTCAGCCAAATAACCCGCCCTATTCTGTATTAATTGAAGCGCTGGAAACGATAGAGGTCGATGAACTCTCTTCTTTTGTTCAAGCAATCTTGGCTGAACTGCACGTAGAAATGTTTGTGTATGGCGACTGGAAAAAAGCCGACGCACATAAAATGGCGAAAACGCTAAAAGATGCCCTACGCGTTCAAGACCAAGCCTACGAAGAGTCATTGCGCCCGTTAATTATGCTAGGTGAAAACGGCAGCTTCCAGCGTGAAGTGGTGTGTAACCAAGATGATTCGGCAATCGTGGTTTATTACCAGTGCGCTGATATTTCTCCTAAAAACATTGCGCTGTATTCATTGGCGAACCATTTGATGTCAGCCACCTTCTTCCATGAGATCCGTACCAAGCAGCAGCTAGGTTACATGGTCGGCACAGGTAATATGCCACTCAACCGACACCCAGGTATTGTGTTGTATGTACAATCACCGAATGCTGCTCCAGCAGACTTATTAGCCTCGATAGATGAGTTCCTCAATGCCTTCTATATGGTGTTGTTAGAGCTTAACGACTACCAATGGCACAGCAGTAAACGCGGTCTCTGGAATCAGATTTCGACACCAGATACGACTTTGCGAGGACGTGCTCAACGCTTATGGGTTGCGATAGGCAACAAGGACTTGGAATTCAATCAGAGAGAGCGTGTGTTGGAAGATCTTAAAGGGTTAACTCGCTCAGACATGATGCGTTTTGTGGTCAGCCAACTAAAACCACGCACCGCAAATCGTCTGATTATGCATGCGCACGGTAATGCCCATTATGAGGAAGAGAAGTTGTCGGCAGGTGTGGAGATTGGCTCTATTGATGAGTTTCAGTTGCGCCCGAAAGATACTGAGCTTGGTTGATAAGAGTGTTTTAGAAATCAAAGGTTGATGTGAAAGCATCAACCTTTTTTATTGGTCGAACATAAAGCAGATCTCCTATTACGCTCCTTCGTCGCTTTAGGAGATGACGTTAGTTTCAATTGCAATGCATTTAGCCATAATTTCCCTATTAACACTAATAGCTTACTTTCATCTGTCTTTCGTCATTCCCAAGAAGGAAGAGTCACTGAGTCGGGAACCTCATTCCTTTTGGATACTCTCATAAAAAATAAAGCCCACATCAATCGCTTGATGTAGGCTTCGTAATCAATGAGTTAGAGAGTTACTTATAAAATGACTCATCCAAACCAGCACGCGTCAGTAGGCCATCACATGGCGCGAAACGATCACCGTACTTCACAGCAAAATCGTTCATCATCTCAACCAGTGACTTAATACCGATTTGGTCCATGTAACGGAACGGACCACCTAAAAACGGAGGGAAACCGATACCGAAAATAGCACCAATATCGCCATCACGAGGGCTACGGATAATACCGTCATCTAGACAACGAACCGCTTCGTTTAGCATCGGTAACACACAGCGCATTGCAATATCGTTATCGCTCAGCTTAGGTTCAGGTTGCAGTTTAAGCAGCTTGTAAACTGACTTGTCGACTTCCTTCTTTTTACCCTTGTAGGTGTAGAAACCTTTACCACTCTTACGACCTTTACGGTTGTCATTCAAAAGAATATCGAACACGTCTGGGCCTTGGAAACGATCGCCAAGTTCATTTACTAGAATAGGAATAATCTTCGCGCCGATATCCACACCGACCTCATCTAATAAGGTAATTGGGCCGACCGGGAAACCGAAGTCCAATAAGGTGCTGTCGAGCTTTTCAATCGGCTCGTTCGCTAGTAACAAATGCGCAGCTTCATTCATGTACGGAGCAAGAATGCGGTTCACATAAAAACCTGCTGTGTCTTTAACAACAATCGGCGTCTTGCCTTGCTTCTTCGCTAATGCCACAACCGTTGAAATCGTCTCTTCTGAGGTTGTTTCATGAGGAATTACTTCTACTAGCGGCATTTTTTCTGCTGGGCTGAAGTAGTGAAGACCGACCACATTTTCTGGTCGCTGCGCCTTCTCTGCAATCTTATGGATTGGCAGTGATGAAGTATTCGTCGCGAAAATCGTGTCTGGCTTGGCATTGGCTTCGATGTCCGCAACCATTGATTGCTTAAGGTCGAGATCTTCAAATACCGCTTCAATCACCACATCGGTGTGGTTAAAGCTTGTAAAGTCGATACCACCAGAAAGCTGAAGCATCTTACCTTCAAGACCAGCTCGGCTCAGAATGCGACGCTTACGCTGCTTATCGAACAACTTGAAGTTGTAGTTCAGCGCGTTCAGAACGCCTTCATTTGATACGTCTTTAATACGAACCGGTACTTTCGCTTTTGCAACGCTTACATGACTAATACCTGCGCCCATAAGGCCGCCACCCAGTATACCAACACGCTTAACGGCCTTTGGCTCTGCGTCTGCGCCATGTTCTTTTTTCATTTCGGTGGTTGCAAAGAAAATCGAACGAAGGGCTTTTGACTCAGAGGTCATCACTAGTTCAGAGAAACGCTTCGCTTCGTACTGAAGGCCTTTATCAAAGCCGTTCTCTAGGCCATAACGAATGACGTCTAGAATCGCATCTGCTGCTGGGTAATTTCCGCGTGTTTTCTGATTCGTCTTCTTTGAAGCCTGTTCAAAAATCACTTTGCGACCAAGACCCGTGCGTGAAATCAGCTTTTCTTTAGTCGACGCTTGGCTTTTCGACGCCAGACGCTTACCTTTTTTACTGCCCGTATTCTTTTCAACAAAGCTTTTTGCTACTTCAAGCAAAATGGTATCAGGGACACAAGCATCCACAACACCAAGTGATTTCGCTTTCTTAGCGCGCAGTTGCTTGCCCGTTAGGATTAGATCGAGTGACGGTAGCAAACCAATCAAACGAGGAAGACGCTGCGTACCACCAGAACCTGGTAATAAACCTAGTTGCACTTCAGGTAGACCAAGACGCGTCTTATCTGAATCAGTACATACACGGTAATCACACGCCAGTGCGAGCTCTAAGCCACCACCTAAACATGGGCCGTGAATCGCTGCAACAACTGGGTATGGAAGATCAGATAATGCTTGGAACATCTCTTGACCTTGGCGAGCTAAAGACTGCGCTTCATCAGCGGTTTTACAAGCATCCAGCATTCTTACATCAGCGCCAGCGATAAAGTTATCTGGCTTAAGAGAATGAACGATTAAGCCCTTAACTCGGCTCTGCTTTTCTTTGAGTTGCTCGAAGATCGCTTTCATTTCTTCAGCAAAAGCCGCTTGTAGCGTGTTCATTTTCTCGTTTGGCACATCAATCGCCAACCAAGCAATATCTTGGTCATCGATGTTAAGAGAAAATGCTGTCGTTTTCTTTTGGGTTGATTCAGTCGCAGACGTTGAATCTGGTTGAGCCACTGTTTCTTTTTCTGTTGTTGCATCAAGAGTCGTAGACATTATTCTACCTCCAAGATCATTGCTGCACCTAAACCACCAGCCGCACACGCTGTGTTAAGTGCCAAGCCGCCACCGCGACGTTTCAGTTCACGTAATGTTTGAGTCATCATTCGCGCACCAGTTGCCGCAAACGGGTGTCCGTAAGCAATTGAGCTACCCAGCACGTTGAACTTCTCCATATCAATCTCACCGATCGCTTTGTCACGGCCAAGATTCTTCTGAGCAAACTCATCGCTCGCAAACATTTTTACATTCGCAAGAACTTGCGCTGCAAACGCTTCATGCATCTCGATCAGTGTTAGGTCTGACAACTCTAGACCCGTATTCTTCAATACTTGAGAGGTCGCGTAAGTCGGCCCCATCAACATATCCGTTTCAACACCAATCGCTGAGAATGCGTAGCCACGAATATAGCCAAGCACTTCTAAGCCTAGCTCTTTCGCTTTGCCTTCGCGCATCAACATCACTGCTGCGCCGCCATCGGTAAGGGGCGTAGCATTGGCTGCCGTTACACTGCCGTACTTTCTGTCAAAAGCAGGGCGCAGCTTAGCGTAGCCTTCAACTGTTGAGTCGTGGCGAATGTTGTTGTCTTCCGCTAGGTACTTTTTGTAAGGCGCCGGGAATGCTGTCATCACTTCGTCTTTGATCTTGCCTTCTTTCCATGCTTGAGAAGCCAAAGAGTGAGAACGGTGAGCAAGTGCGTCTTGAGCTTCGCGAGTAATACCATGTGTCTTCGCCATCTGCTCAGCCGTTTGTCCCATGGATAAACCGGTCGAGTACTCTGCAACAGCAGGCGGCACTGGCATCAAATCTTTTACTGAAAGCGTTTTAAGAATCTTCAGCTTTTGACCCATAGTTTTCGTTTTACTCAGCGCTAATAGATTTGCCGCTAACTTTTTCGAAACACCGATTGGCAATACAGAAGAAGAGTCCGCACCGCCCGCAATACCGACATCAATCGTGCCAGCCATAATGCTTTCGGTCACGTTAACTGCCGCTTGGAAGCTGGTCGCACATGCTCGTGTGACACTGTAGGCATCGGTATTGATGTCCATGCCTGTGCCCAACACGATTTCACGCGCAATGTTCGGCGCTTCTGGCATTTGCACGACTTGGCCGAACACAACTTGCTCGATAAGCGCAGGATCGACATCCGTTCTTGCAAGCATTTCGCTCACAACCATTTTGCCTAGGTCAACCGCAGGCACTTGGCTAAATTCTGTACTCTGACGAGCGAATGGGGTTCGTAATCCAGCGACAACGGCAACACGTTCTCCAGAACGCGTTTTGACTTCCTGTTTGCCCATGGTTTCTCCTTAAAGTTAAGAGGTCTGACCTGAAGCATTGTAAAGAAGTTGTTAATTAAATCAAACGAGCGTTTAAATAAACGTGATACGAGTATCTCACTGTTTGAAAATATAACTGCACATTCAGGCGAACCTTTTTGGGGGAAAGGTTGTCGTAAGAGACTAAACTATTGTAAGTAAATACTGTTATCGCTTTGTAGGGAATGGTTTTCTTGAGGTAAAAAAAAACCACACAAAGCTGTGTGGTCGGAATGTATATAAAGCAATTAACTTAGCGCCAATTGAAATAATCAGTTTCCTGATTAGGAGAAAGTAAAGTCAGCCTTCAAAAGGAAGTGTCGTCTTGCTCAACATGCTAGCCACGAATGACTAACTAGACGACAAGGTGTACTATAGCTTGTTCGAGGCCTTAGATTTTGAAGTAGATCAATTTTAATGTGATTTTACGATTTCCTGCCGATCGTTAGCTCTAAAAATATAAAAACAAAGCACAACGTATAGAGGACAGCTATACGCAGAGCAATTATGGAGGCTCGTGTGTCAATAATAAAAATGTTTGGAAAGAAAACAGCCAAGCGTCCGGTCAACTCTGATATGGACAAACAAAGAAAATACGAAGCACTCGTGCGTGCCTATCATCGTGACCTCTTTCGCTACGCCTATTGGTTATGCAAAGACAAAAGCATTGCCGAAGACTTAGTTCAAGAAACTTGCCTTCGTGCATGGAAGTCACTCGATAGCCTTCAAGATGAAAAAGCCGCTAAATCTTGGCTGATTACTATCTTGAGACGCGAGAACGCTCGACGATTTGAACGCAAACAGTTTGATCTGGTTGATATCGACGATCACGGTAATGATGCTAGTGTTAGCGATGACCCGCACCATCAGCATCAGTGGTTGCAAGCGCAGATCATGAAACTTGAAATCGATTACCGTGAACCGCTCTTCTTGCAAGTGATTGGTGGTTTTAGTGGTGATGAGATTGCCGATATTCTCGATCTCAACAAAAACACGGTGATGACACGTTTATTCAGAGCTCGAAATCAGTTGAAAGAGCTGTTGGATACAGAAGAGGCAGAGAGGGGGCAACATAATGGATGATTTGGAATTTCGTCGTCGTGTATTGTCGGAACCTAAACAACGTACACAAGATATTGTTGATGCAACCGCCAATAACGAAGCCAATAGTAATTTCTTAGACGATGTATTAGCGCTAGATAAACAGATCCACTCTGCGATGAATGTGGATGTGCCAGACGATCTTGCTGATCGCATTCTGTTCAATCAGACCTCAAGCGAAGAAAGCAAAGTGGTAAGGCCTACGTTTGCGAGAAGAGCAATGGCAATGGCTGCCTCGGTAGCATTCGTTGCAGGCTTATTAGTTGGCCAAGTAAATTGGGGCAACGCATTCGTTTCACCAGCTCAAGCTAGTTTGGTTGATACAGCGATGAAGCATGTTGTTGATGAAAAGAGTTTTGTTAGTTCCATCGATGAACAGGTCACATCGCAGCAAATCAACGCAAAAATGAACCCATTTGCTTTTCAGTTTGATGATGCTTTCCCTTACCACGTCTATTACCTAAACCACTGTGGCTTTGGTAAATCCAACGCAGTGCATATGGTCTTCCAAGGCGCAAAAGGCAAAGTAACGTTGTTTTTAACCGGTATTCCGACAGACAAACCTATCGACTTTGATGAAAAAGGCATGTCCGGCTCGGTAACACCCGTAGATGGCAGCAGCTTAATCCTTGTTGGTGAAAATGGTGAGGATGTTTCCAAAATCGCCGAAAAGCTGACAAAAATGATCAAACCGATGAGCTAATTCGCTCTTAAAGCCCCGTAATAAAAGGCCCAGCAATTATATCACTGATATTGCTGGGCTTTATTTATAAATAACCCGCCAAACCATTCACAAGACCAATAACTCTAGAGTTAAAACTCTAAAAAATAGCATTTCGCACCATTTTCGTGCCAGATAGGCGTCATTTCCATAATTTTCCACTCAAATTTCTCAATGGTCGGATTTGTATATCGTATACTTCCGAATAGGATCAGCCACCATTGAGCAATTGCTCGAATTAATCGCCCTGTAGAGGCGGATATATAAAGGAATAAATGAATGACTACCAACAACACGCGTCTGTTTAAAAAGTCTCTTTTAGCAGTAACAATTACACTGGCGTCTTCGCAAGCGATGGCAGCAGGTTTCCAACTTAACGCACAATCAGCAACCGGCCTTGGCCGTGCTTTCGCTGGTGATGCTGTAATCGCAGATAACGCGTCAGTAATGGCTCGTAACCCAGCTGCAATGTCAATGTTTGATAAAACTGAGTTATCTCTTGGTTTTGAAACAATCACTACAGACATTAAAGTATCTGATGCAACATACACTTCAGCAATGAACCCAATTAGTACTCCAACCTCATCAAACTACGATGACGCAGGCGGTACATCAGTTGCACCGAACATCCACCTTATCGTTCCAGTAAATGAAAAGTTTGCTTGGGGTGTAAATGCTTACTCGAATTTCGGTACATCTACAGACTTTGGTAGCGATTTTGCTGCTTCAGAATTTGGTGGTGAAACAGATATCATGAGCCTTAACTTCGGCCTTGCTGGTTCATACCGCTTGAACGACCAATGGAGCTTCGGTGCTGGTCTTGATATTATCTACGGTAAAGGTACGCTTAAACGTACGACAAGTAGTAACCTATCAGCAAATCCGAACAGTCCATTTAATGGCTTGAGCTTAGTTGATATCGACGGAGCTGATGGTTGGGGCGTTGGCTTCAACGTAGGTACTGTTTATGAGCTAGACGAAAACAATCGCTTCGGCTTATCTTACCGCTACAGCCCAGAAATCACAGCAGAAGATAGTAAAGGTCAGGAGATCAAACTTCCTCTACCAGATATGGCAGAATTCTCTGGTTACCACAAACTTGAAGATACCAAGTTTGCTGTGCACTACTCTCTGCAGTGGGTTGGTTGGAAAGCATTCGATAAAATTGAGTTCGGTGGTACAGCAACAACACCTGATGCCGCTTACGAGTGGAAAAATGCCGGTCACATCTCTGTTGGTACTACTTACTACCTAAACAACGACTGGGATCTACGTGCTGGTTACATGTATGACATCGCTGCACAAGATGACCTAAAATCAGTATCAGTACCTGATTCTGACCGTCAATGGTTCTCAGCTGGTTTCACATACCATATCGATACTGCATCTAACGTAGACTTTGGCTTCACTTACCTATTAGGTGAAGACGTTAAAAACGTAAATGAAAGTACACCTCTAGGCACATCTGTTTCAGCAACTACTCGTGCAGATGCAATCCTTCTAGGTCTACAGTACAGCCGTAGCTTCTAATATAATCGAAGTTATAAGTCTTAAAGGGTCGCTTTATGCGACCCTTTTTTATTGCCTAAGTCACTGACCCGCATCAATTTAAGCTTACAGCTGTAGCCTGCAAGACCAATATATGACTACAAGTGTACGCTCAAACTTCGCAACACAGCCGAAACATTTAGATTATTTCTCTAATAATTAAACACATTTACTCATTAAATCCCTAAAACACTGTTTTATTCGAATTTCATTTTTAAAGTAATGACTCTAAAAGTAGAATCACGCCACTAAATACTTATGATTCAGCGAACATAATAATGAAAATGAATAAGACTCTTCTATCTGCTGCTGTGGCAGTTGGACTACTTTCGACTTCTACCGTAACTCACGCGGCAGGTTTTCAACTAGCAGAATACTCGGCAACAGGCCTAGGCCGCGCATACGCTGGTGAAGCAGCAATGGCTGACGGTGCAGATGCTCAATGGCGTAACCCTGCAATGCTGACTTATCTAGAAGGCACTCAGGTTTCTGTTGGTGCTATCTATGTTGACCCGAACATCGATATCGACGGTACTTCTACGTCTATGATGGGCAAAACAACTTCATCAAATTCTAGTGATTTTGCACACAGTGCAGTTATCCCAAACTTTTACGTTTCTCATAAGTACAACGAAAAATTTGCTTTAGGTTTTGCTGCTGGTACTAACTACGGTATGGAAACAGACCTAGGGAAAGACTTTGGTGGCGCTAACCATGGTAACGAAGCAAGTGTTACTACAATGGAGCTAAACCTAAACGCTGCATACCAAGTACTTGAAAGTGTATCTATAGGTGGCGGTATTCGCTACATCATGGCTGAAGGTAGCTTTGGTGCGGTATCTACAGCAAACTCGCTTGTTCCATTACCAGCAGGTACTCCTTTAAAATATATGGAAGGTGATGACACTGCATGGGGCTGGCAAATTGGTACAGCGTGGCAGATTAATGAAAACAACCGCCTTGGCTTTACTTACAAGTCAGAAGTTGATCTAACTCTAGAAGGTTATGCACAAGGCTTTGGTTTCAACCAGGCAAACCCGGCGGCGCACAAAAATGGTTCAATGGATCTTGCACTTCCAGCAACAGCAGAACTTGCGAGCTTCCACCAGCTAACAGAAAAAGTTGCAGTTCACGCGAGTGTTAACTGGACAAACTGGAGCAGCTTTAAAGAACTTGTAGCGGATTTCCCTGGTGAAAACAGCGTTGAGATCAAACAAGAGAACTGGGAAGACAACTACCGCTTTGCAATTGGTACGACTTACCAAATGACACCAAAACTGGCTCTGCGTTCTGGTATTGCTTACGACACTTCGGCAGTAAGCGAAGAGCACCGCACTGCGACTATCCCTGAAACAGATCGTACTTGGCTGAGTATTGGTGCAGGCTACCAATGGTCTGAGCAGCTAACTCTAGATGCTGGTTTCACTTACATCCTAGCGAAAGACGCTAAAATGCATGAAACCGATGCTGCAGCGGATTTATTTGGTGGCAACTTCGAAGGTGAAGTGACAGGTAGCATCTGGTTAGTTGGTATCCAAGCTAACTACCGTTTCTAATCTACTCCTCTGAAAGTAGAAAGCATTAAAAAGGCTCGATGTTGTTTTCAACATCGAGCCTTTCTTTTATCGATTTTCTAGTAATCTTCTAGATAACCATCGATGAAGTCCTCTTCTTCAAGATCGACCTCTTCAGGTTCAATCTCCGCTTTGAAGTCACGACGTTGAATATAAACATCACGGGTTAATGCGTATGGATCTGGGGAATCATCCAACAGCGCTTCTTGTGACACTAATTGAGCACGTGTTTCCATGCCTTCAAATGCCCATTTGCCTAAGCTAGCCCAAAAGTTCAGAAACGACAGAGGCACATACAAGCCATCAACGGTTTCAGTTACTTCACGCGTTGTTATTGGGCCATAACCCGGCACCATGAAGTAGGGACCATTCCCTACCCCGTAATGACCAATCGCATCAGAGAACGACTTATCATCGTACTTAGTGATCCCCGCTTCGCTGGCAATATCGATTAAGCCTAACAAACCAATCGTTGAGTTAATCCAAAAACGATTGAAATGGTCGAGTGCTTTTTCGCCATTGCCCATAATAAGGTTATTCACCATGCTTGATGGTTCGTCTAAGTTGGCTAGAAAATTGGATATACCAGAACGTACTGGCACAGGGGTGTAGTCAACATAAGCGAGGGAAACAGGGCGAACTAAATAAGGATCTAGATATTCGTAGTTGATATCCCACATCGCTCGGTTGAAGCCTTCAAAAGGATCATTCGGGTGGGACTCTTCGACGTATTCAGAGGTTTCGAGGTTATCATCGTTAACACTTTCGTCCGGCGCACTTGAACACCCAACCGTTAAGCTTGCGATAAAAAGTAAACTCGAGAGTCTTAAAACACTGACAGACATATCACCTTTTCCATAAGGAATAATAAAAAAGGCCAGCAATCGCTGGCCTCAATTGTTTGGCTAAGTCTATACCGTTTATCTGCAAATCGGAATAGCTAACACCTATGCAAAGTGATGATTAATATTGCTTATTGATATCAATGGTAACTGGAGCACCCAGTTCAACCACTTCACTTTCACCGTACCAATCGCCTTCGCGAGTTGAAACGTTGCCGTCTGTATCAAGCCTAGCTCTAACCATCAGAGTTTCAAGGCTAGACAGCTCTTGTCCTTCCAGCATGCTGTTGCCGTCATCTAGCACAACAGTACGAGGGAAAGTCCCTAGTGGGTAACGAGCGGCTGCGATAGGCATTGGAGAACCATCTGCTCTGTGTACTGAAACAATTAACACTGAGTTAGGGTCAGCATTCACGTCTGCAGATAGATCGAGCGTTACAGCAACAGTCTTACCTTGGTCGACACCCATATTGTCGCCCATTTTCTTCTGAGCACTTTCAATACTGCGCGAAAGCATTTCATAGCGACTGTCTTGTGGACCAATCATCTGTTGCATGATGCTCCAGTACTTCACAGCACCTGGGTAGTCTTGACGCTCAAACGCATCAAACGCAAGCAGTGAGAACACACGAAGGTCAACGTAATCGTTTTGAATCAAACGGCTCAAAATCAAACGAGCTTGGTTTTGATCAGCTTCATCAGGAGAAAGCATCAGTGCTTGTGCGAAACCTAACTGAACATCTTCATTCTTAGGTTCAAGCTTGTAAGCTCGTTCCATAGAATCTTTTGCTGTTTCAGCGTCGCGGTTAGCCAGTGCAATACGACCGAGTAGCAACCAACCTGTTGAATCTTTTGGTTGGTAATGCAGACGAGTACGAAGCGCTAGAGTCAAATCTTCCAACTCATCATCCGTTAGTGCACCACCTTCCGATGACATTAGCTTTTTAGACAATTCAGGAAGGTTCGAGCTCACTTCTTGCCAGTGTTGAACTTTGTCCAACGCACCGAACTTAAAGTACATACCATAAGTCACAACGACGACAAGGATGATCGACGGTACAACCACACCAACCGTTGAGATTTGAGTCTTCTTCATCTCTTCTTGTGCAGGAACATCATCAAGCAGAGACTGTTTCAAATCATCGATCAGTTCTTGTTGGTTATCAACAAGACCTTCCTCTGCTTCTACTTCTAACTCGACAAGACGGTCTTTATAGAATGCTTTGTTCAACTCGTCGCGAAGCATTTCGTCATTGTTTGCCTTCTTGTTAATGAAAGGCAGAACAATTAAGAAAATTGCCGCTAGCGAAAGGATAATGGTAGAAATCCAAAATAGAGTCATTACTTCTTATCTCCGTCGTTCTCTTCATCGAGTAACGCTTTTAAGCGAGCTTCTTTGTCTGCATCCCAGTCTTTATCTGACTCTACTGCCGCTTTCGATTTTGACTTTCTGCTTCGCAAAATGATCAAACCAAATCCAAACACAACCACCGCAAACGGACCAATCCAAAGGATCGATGTTGCTAGTGTCAGTGGTGGATTGTAAGTCACAAAGTTACCGTAGCGAGCAATCATGTAATCAATGATATCTTGCTTCGACTTACCGTCTTTTGTCATCTCGTACACTTTTTGACGTAAGTCGACCGCTAACTCAGCGTTCGAATCACCAATCGTGTTGTTCTGACATTTAGGGCAGCGTAATGTATTGCTTAGCTCTTTGAACTGCTGCTCTTGATCTACGGTATCAAATTCATGAAATTCGATAGGTGCAGCAGAAACCGTCGCTGAGATTGCGAACGTAGCAAATAGAGTAATCAATGCCTTTCTAATCATTTCGATTCCTCCAACAACTCTTGATACATCGGCTCAAGCGTCGATGCCCAGTTGGTCGGGTTCACATCACCAACATGGCGGTAACGAACCACACCGTTAGCATCAATTAGGAAAGTTTCAGGTGCGCCATACACGCCGAGGTCAAGACCTAGCATGCCATTACCATCAAACAGGCTGATTAGGTACGGGTTACCCAGCTCTTTTAACCAACCAACCGCTTTATTGCGATCATCTTTGTAATTAAGACCAATGATCTTAACCCCTTGACCAGCAAGTTTGTTCAGGTAAGAGTGCTCTGCATAACAAGTAGGACACCAAGTCGCCCATACGTTAAGAAGCAGCGGCTCACCTTTAAAGATAGCTTGATCATGCAGCTTACCTGGTTGCTCTAGATCTTCTAGGTCAAACTCAGGCACAGGCTTACCAATCAATACGGATTCAAGCTTAGTTGGGTCATCGCCCGACTGGTTGCGCATTAATTGCGTTGCAAAGATTCCAGCTAGAACCATGAACGCAATCAATGGAATGAATAAAATCTTCTTGTTCATTCGGATTAAGCCTCCTGCTCTTCAGCCGACTTTTTTGTTGGCTTACGGAAACGGTAACGACGGTCACTGATAGCAATAGCGCCACCAATCGACATGATCAAAGAGCCTGCCCAGATCCAACGTACAAATGGTTTGTAGTAGATACGTACAGCCCAAGATTTGTTATCGTCTAAACGTTCACCCATTGCGATATAAAGATCGCGCGTTACACCACGGTCAATCGCTGCTTCCGTCATCATAGACTTAGCGGTGGTGTAGAAACGTTTTTCCGCGTGAAGCGTGTTGATGTATTTGCCTTCTTTAGTAATTTCAAAGTCGGCAATGTAACCATCGTAGTTAGGACCATCTTTGTCACGAACCCCTGTAAACAGGAAGCTGTATTCTTCAAGCTGGTAGCTTTCACCAGGTGCCAGACGAACATCGCGTTCGATGCTGTAGTTTTGCACCATCGCGATACCAATCACTGTCACAGCTAAACCGATGTGACCACACACCATCGCCCAGTGACTACGAGGCAACTTAGTTAGACCTTTCATAAACGTATGACGGTGAGTCGCACGTTCATGCAGCTCAAAGCCGTGCATGAAGATGATCCAGAATGCCATTACCCAGCCAGCAAACGCAGTACCACTGAAGCGGTCAGCCAATAGAGCAACCATTAGCGCACTTAAGCCCAGTGAGAATGCACCTGAAATCAGCATTGGTTTAACAAGCTTAGACAGGTTGTCACGTTTCCAGCGGATCAGAGGACCGATACCAAGCAAGAACGAGAACGGAATCATTAGCCAGAAGAACAGCATGTCAAAGAATGGAGCACCGATAGATACCGATCCCAAGCCTAACTGTTTGTGAACTAGTGGTAATAACGTACCTACTAACACAACCACTAGGGCTGCAATCAATAAGATATTGTTGCCAAGCAGTGCGTTCTCACGAGAAACCAGATCGAAGTTACCACGAACACGAACCGATGCGCCTTTAACAGCAAACAACAGCAGTGAACCACCGATAACGAAGACTAGGAAACCTAGGATAAACATACCGCGAGCAGGATCCGACGCAAACGCGTGAACCGATACCAAGATGCCTGAACGAACTAAGAATGTACCTAGTAAGCTTAGCGAGAATGCAGAGATAGCTAGCAAT
The DNA here is from genome assembly GCF_002872555.1 of Vibrio sp. 10N.286.55.E10. NCBI lineage: Bacteria > Pseudomonadati > Pseudomonadota > Gammaproteobacteria > Vibrionales > Vibrionaceae > Vibrio > Vibrio sp. 10N.286.55.E10. The sequence goes on along the minus strand of NZ_MCSD01000003.1, from coordinate 40,540 downwards.
ACTGTCCACGCTTTAAATGTGCCACGCTTTTCGGTTACCGCTAGTGAGTGCATCAGTGCAGTACCAGCCAACCAAGGCATGAATGAAGCGTTTTCTACTGGATCCCAGAACCACCAGCCACCCCAGCCAAGTTCGTAGTAAGCCCACCAAGAGCCTAGTGCGATACCTACTGTTAGGAATAACCAAGCTGCGATTGTCCAAGGACGAGACCAACGAGCCCATGCCGTATCTAAACGACCACTCATTAGAGAAGCGATGGCGAAAGAGAACGCTACCGAGAAACCTACATAACCCATGTAAAGCATTGGCGGGTGAATAATCAAACCCGGGTCTTGCAGTAGTGGGTTCAAGTCGCGGCCATCTACAGGGAAGAAAGGCAATGTACGTAGGAACGGGTTAGACGTTACGATAATGAACAGCAAGAAGCCGACAGTAATCAAACCCATGATAGCCAGTACGCGAGCCACAGACTCTTGAGGCATACCACGGCTAAACGTCGCTACTGCAACTGTCCAACCCGCTTGGATAAGAACCCAAAGCAGTAATGAACCTTCGTGAGCGCCCCAAACCGCCGTAATTCGGTAGTACCAAGGCAGTTGGCTATTCGAGTTACTTGCTACGTATTGAATCGTAAAATCATTGGTGTAGAACGCGTAACACAAGATAAAGAACGAAATCGCTAAGAATCCGAACATACCCCACGACAACGGTCGTGCGCTGTTCATCAATAATGTGTTATTTCGAGCGGCTCCATACAATGGGAGCACGCTTAGCAGCAATGCAAGTCCCAAGGACAGGATCATCGCAAAATGGCCGATCTCGGCTATCATTGAGCATTTCCTTCTTTTTGTTCAGTCGTGTATTGCAAAGGCTCATGGGTTTTCTTCATTGCTTCCGCAACTTCAGAAGGCATGTACTCTTCATCGTGCTTTGCCAACACCTCAAACGCTTCGATTGTCGTTGCATTTTTAAGCACACCCTGAGCAACAATACCTTGGCCTTCACGGAAAAGATCAGGAAGGATGCCATCGTATAGAATCGTTACTTTAGGGCCTACATCTTGCAAATCAAAGCTTACACGTAGTGATTCATTGTCACGGCTTACAGAGCCGACTACGACCATGCCACCAATACGTAGGCGTTGACCAACTTCAGGTTTTTTACCATCTTTGCCGTTGACCAGCTCAGTTGGTGTGTAGAACAGATCCATGTTCTGGTTAAGTGCGTAAACCATCAATCCAACAGTCGCACTGATACCAAAAAAGATCGCTAAGACAATGCCCAGCCTCTTTTTACGTCTTGGGTTCATAGAGTGTTCTCCATATTTTTTGCTGCATCGATACGAGCCTGACGATCAATCTTAGCTTGTACTTCATTTAGTAATTGCTTACCACGACGAACGCTTACGACCAGTAAAATGATCATCGCGAGAAATGTGATTCCAAATGCACTCCATACATATGAGGCGTAGCCCCCCATGGCAAAGAAATCACTCAAAGATTCAAAATACATAATTACCTACCCTACTACGCTTTTTCGGCCGCAAGCTTGCGAACCCATGGACGGTGACTCTCTTTACTGATGATTTCGTTACGGAAACGAACCATAGTCACAGCACCAAAGAAAAAGGCGAAGCCGAAGATGTTAAGAAGAAGCGGCCATAGCATGTCACTTGATATAGAAGGCTTGTCGAATTTAGTGATCGTCGCGCCTTGGTGAAGTGTGTTCCACCACTCTACGGAAAAGTGAATGATAGGTAGGTTGATGACACCAACGATTGCCAAAATGCCTGCTGCTTTAGCGGCTGTTTTTTGGTCATCAAATGCGTGGTGAAGTGCAATCACACCCAAGTATAAGAATAGAAGAATCAGCTCTGAGGTTAAACGTGCATCCCAAACCCACCAAGCACCCCACATTGGTTTACCCCAAACCGCACCGGTTAGCAGTGCAATGAAGGTAAATACAGCACCAATCGGCGCCATCGCCAATGCGGCCATATCAGATAGTCTCACCTGCCATACCAAACCGATAAAGGCAGCAATCGCCATCGACATGTAAACGCCCATCGACCAGATGGCAGACGGAACATGGATGTAGATGATTCTGAAACTATCACCTTGTTGGTAATCTGAAGGCGCAAATGCAAGCCCCCACACGGTACCGACGGATAGACACAATAGCGCTAGGATCGAAAACCATGGCAAAAGTTTACCAGCAAGCTGATAAGAGGTTTCTGCTTTGGCATAGGGATGGAGCCATTTCCACATGTTGTAATCTCACTCTTACTTCATATTGCTTACAGCTATTAAAGCTATAATTATAATAATTTTATTTTTCTTGCTTTCAGTTTTACTGACTCTATGAGTCCAATCGACACGTTTGGTTCACATTAGCTATACGATAACGGAACCCTTATCAGTTCACACTCACTCTAAGTGCGGCACTGATCGCAAAAGGTGTCAGAGTCATCGCCCCCATTAACATCGCCCCAAGCACCGCCAACTGGCCGTTGTATGCAACGCCCAATGCCGCAGCGTCAATCGCTGACGTCGCGAAAATCAAAATGGGGATGTAAAGCGGCAGAATTAACAGGCTTAATAGGACTCCGCCCTTCTGTAACCCAACGGTCAACGCAACACCAATCGCACCAATAAAGCTCAATGCGGGTGTACCTACCAACAAGGTCAACACAACTGAGAGCCATGTATCAAAATCTAAAGACAACAAAACAGCTAACAATGGGCTGATTAAAATCAATGGTAACCCGGTCAACAACCAGTGTGCTATGACCTTGGACAAGACTACCAACTGCAACGGGATGGGCATCAGCATCATCTGCTCAAGGGCACCATCTTGAAAATCATCGCGGAAAAGGCGCTCTAAAGAGAGCAATGCCGAGAGCAAAGCGGCCACCCAAACAATACCCGCAGCAATACGTGCAAGTAGGTTTGGCTCAGGGCCGATACTTAAAGGGAAAAGCGTGATAACAATGATGAAGAACCACAGAGGGTTAAAGATATCCGCTTGACGTCGGAATGCGATAAGCAGCTCACGTCGGATAATCGTGGTCATAGAAGAGATCATATTACTCACCCAACTTTATTTTTCTTAGTTTCGGGCTATCAGCAAACATATCTTGGTGCGTGGTTAATAACACAATGCCACCGTTGTCTGCATGCTGAGAAAAAAGAGATTCGAGAACTTTCACGCCCTGCTTATCAATCGCAGTCAGCGGTTCATCGAGAATCCACAACATTTGCTTACTCAACCAAAGACGAGCCAATGCGACTCGGCGCTGTTGCCCCGCTGAAAGTTGCCCCGCAGGTACGTCTTCTCTGCCCGCAAGCCCGACTTGAGCCAACGCGTGGTAAAGCTCTTCTTTGCTCGTACCACCACTGTGAATCGACTGATAGAAACTCAGGTTCTCATAGGCACTTAGCTCGCGCTTCACACCAGTTTGGTGACCAAGAAAAAGCAAATTTTGATGATACACGTCTCGACTCGATTCGATAGACTCACCATCCCAAGAGATAGTGCCGTCATCGCGATCACCTAAGCCAGTAATAATCCTAAGGAGTGTCGTTTTCCCGGTACCGTTACGACCTTCAACCTGAACCAGTTCACCTGGTTTCAATTGAAAAGACAACGATTCAAATAGAACCCTGTCGTCACGAATAGCAGTTAAATTTGAGACTTCTAGCATAGGTAAATTTAGTCGAGTAATGAGAGGGCTATAGTAGCACACCAACATGGTGACAAAACAGGACTAGGCGTTTTCGATAGAACAAAGTCGGTAAGAAACTGTTACCACCGCATCACAATTTACACATTTTCATCAACAAACAAGATATTGTCTTAGATACAAGCACTTATAAACATCGTTCTATATAGATAAAACAGGCATAAAAAAAGAAGCCGAAGCTTCTTTTAAAAGGAATACGTAATAAACATCAATTGTTCAATACGAATTAAGCGCTCAATTTAACGACGTCGAGACGGGTCTCTGCGATCGCGAGAGGCATCGGGTTGATCATCGTACGATGAAGGGTTACTTCTCAACGAAGGGATTTTCTCCTTACCCGCGAGCTTATTCTGTAGAGACATCATTAGCTCAGCTTCCGCTTTAGGTAGTTCACACTCTTCAATCAGTTCGTTTATCCCGGCACCAAGCTGAACCATTTTTGTCGCACGCGTGTATAAGCGGCCGTCAGTGTCAGCATGTTCCAACTCAACAATACGCTCATTCAAGTGCTTTATCAGATCTTGCTGTTCAGTTACTTTTTGGCCAAGGCCAACCACAACCGAGCGAACCTCAAGTAATTGCTTACTCGATTTTTGAAGCTCTTTGTCCAAGTTACGAACTTGCAGGCGTGACTGATCGAGCTGCTTTTGAATCGCACGTTTTACTTTGCTAATCAAAATCAGGATGAATAACGTAAAAACCCCAACGCCTGATATCAGAGCAACAGGGGTTAAAGGAAGCGCTTCAAACATTACAGGTGAGCCATCTCATCCCATTCGTCTTCGCTTAGTAGTTTGTTTAGATCTACTAAGATAAGCAGCTTGCCATCACGGTTACTGACACCTTGAATGAACTTAGCACTTTCGTCAGTGCCAACACTTGGCGTTGTGTCGATTTCAGAAGAACGTAGGTAAACCACTTCAGCAACGCTATCTACTAGAATGCCAATAACTTGACGCTCAGATTCAATAACGATGATACGAGTGTTATCTGTGATTTCACCTTGCATCAAACCAAAGCGAGAACGAGTGTCGATAACAGTAACAACATTACCACGCAGGTTGATAATACCTAGAACGTAGTCTGGAGCACCCGGTACCGGAGCAATTTCACTGTAACGCAGTACTTCACGTACTTGCATTACATTGATGCCGTAAGTTTCTTCTTCTAGCTGGAATGTCACCCATTGAAGTACTTCATCATTGGTTGGATCTTTTCTTACTTCAACTTCACTCATATGAGACATAGATAATCCTCTTGCCGTCGTTACCGACCACTATTATTAACTTGATGCTTTTGCTGTACCAATCTTGGTACTAGCTCAATGCTTTTACATCTAGCCCTGCATTTAGCATGGCGATTAATGCTTCGACATGGATCAAAGCACACATTTTTTCTTTTACCATACCAGCGAGCCATGGGCGTTTCCCTGCCATTTCTCGCCAACGTACTTTATCTGTATTAAGTAGCTCGGTGCCTTTTAACTCGGTGCCTGCAAGCCCCCACAAGCTCTCTCCAAGCATCACTATATATTGATAGTTTTCTTTGTATTCGTCACTCGATAGTTTCTCAGACATCACCCATTTTGCGGTGTCGACCACATCTAGCTGACTATCACGGTTGGTTTGTAAACCTAAATACCAAGCTGGCTTACCAATGATATGGCTTAACTCTTCAAGGCGATGGATGCCGCCAAGCTCATCAAGTGGCACCGCAAAGGTCACGCCGTTTACATCAAAATACAAAACTTGAAAGTCTTCTGTGCGAACCGTACTTTCCCAAGAGGTAAACTGGTCAGCACCTCCTGCTTGAGTTTCAGGTTCAATAACTGTCTCGGGCTTAGGGACGTCAAGTTCAGGTTCAACAGCCTTAACTTCTACTTGTTCCATCTCCAGCGATTCAGCTTGTAACTCTTCAAATTGCTGCGTTTCAACCAGTGGCTCTGCAGCAATTGATAAATCAGGTTGTGGAAGATTCCAATCTTGAATCTCTGGCTCTTCAAACACCTGAACAGATTCAACCGCGGCATCAAACATTTGCATATCTGCTTGCTGGGCGATTTTCTGGGTGTTCTGATCCATCAACTCATCAAGGTTCAGTTCATCAACAACATTGGTCGCCTCTAAACGACTCAGTAGTTTCTGAACATCCTCAAGGTTAGGAACCTCAAACTCAGCCGCGCGTATTTCTGCGTAGCTTGAGTGGTGACTCGAAAATTGGCGCTCTGGCTCTGGCTCTGGCTCTGGCTCTGGCTCTGGCTCTGGCTCTGGCTCTGGCTCTGGCTCTTCAGATTGTGATTCGTCGCTCGACTCGTCAACAAAAAAGTCGTCAGATTCAAAGCTTTCATCGCCTAATAACGCAGTAAAGTAATCATCCAGAGCTTGTTCACTGGAGAGACTTGGCTGCGCCAATACTGATTCTTTATTCGCGCTCATTTATCGCCAACCTTTCGAGATAAATAAGCAACTGTTTATAAGCAAATACACCACGGCTACCCGATGCAAAATGAGATGCTGGTAGGCGTTTTAGGCTCGCATCTCGAAACTTAGTATCTATCGGCACAGCAGACGTCCAAACTTGGTTTGGATAATCATCTTTGAGCTGCGTTAATGTTTGCAGTGAGGCTTTGGTTCGCTTGTCGTACATCGTCGGGACAATCGTCACCTTAAACGGCGTTTTGCGAGACTTCTGCATGATGGTCAAAGTGCGAATCATGCGCTCTAAGCCCTTCATCGCCAAAAACTCAGTCTGTACCGGAATCAAAATACGATCACTAGCAGCCAATGCATTGACCATCATCACCCCCAGAATTGGCGGACAATCGATCAACACATAGTCATAGTCACCTTTCAAAGCGGCCAAAGCGCGCTTCAAGATCAACCCCATGCCGCTTCGATTTCCCATTACACGGTCTAATGTGGCCAAAGACATGTGCGCAGGAATAATATCGATACCTTCAACTTCCGTTTGTAAAAGCAAAGGTCTTACTGTCTGCGCGTTAAACTCACGCAACTGAAACAAATCAAACAGGCTCGATTCCACCGTATCTGAGTCGTAACCCAGATAGGTGGTCAGTGATGCATGTGGGTCAGTATCAACCAACAGAACACGGTGCCCCTTCAACGCAAGTAAACCTGCTAGAGTCACGGTCGTGGTCGTTTTACCAACACCACCTTTTTGGTTTGCAACACTCCAAACAATCATTTCGATTTACCTAAGCTAACCCAACTTCAACCAAAATCCTTTCCGCGATGCGGTCGAGAGGTAGGTCTTCAGTAGAAATGCCAGCTTTTGCTACAGCTTGAGGCATACCATATACAACACAACTATCTTCGTCTTGTGCCCAAATCGTCGAGCCCGCGGTTTTCAACATACGCGAACCTTCTCGACCATCTGCGCCCATACCGGTCAGTATCATAGACAACACTTTGTCACCGTAGATCTTCGCTGCAGAGCCAAATGTGACATCTACACAAGGCTTGTAATTCATTCGGTCGCCGCCATCGATAATTCTTAGACGTGCAGAGCCTGCGCGGCCATCAACCATCATCTGTTTACCACCCGGAGCAAGATACGCCACTCCTGGTTTCAACACATCACCGTCTTGCGCTTCACGGACTTCAATCTTACACAAGGTGTTCAATCGACTAGCAAACGCAGCTGTGAATGTTGCTGGCATATGCTGAACTAACACAATCGGATGTGGATAGTTAGCAGGGATGCGCGTCAAAATCTTCTGTAGCGCAACCGGGCCACCAGTCGACGTACCAATTGCCGTTAATTGATATTTCTTACCTGACGCTCTGAATTTTGCCGTTGATGCAACCGCTGGCTTCGCTGTCGAAGTCGCAGCTGCTGTTGAAATCGGTTGGCGTAATGGCGTAGATGTTGAAGTCGTTGCTGTCGCTCTCGGTGCAATAGGAGCACGACGCATAAACGCACGCTTTGCAGCAATCTGAATCACACGCTGTTGAAGCAATGCAACCGCATCATCGCGGTTACGTGCGATGTCTTCAAACTTCTTAGGTAGGAAGTCGAGAGCACCTGCATCTAATGCATCTAACGTTGCTCTCGCTCCATCATGCGTTAACGATGAAAACATCAAAATAGGCGTTGGAGACGCGGCCATGATCTCACGAACGGCAGTGATGCCGTCCATGACAGGCATTTCAATGTCCATCGTGATTACGTCAGGTCTTAGCTGTTTCGCTTTCTCAACGGCTTCTTTACCGTTTACAGCTACATCAATGACTTCTAGGCGAGCCTCTGAGTTGATGATCTCGCTAACGCGACGACGAAAGAAACTCGAATCATCAACGACTAATACTTTAATCGCCATATTTATCCTTAAATTAAATTCTTGACGCAGCTGCGTACTGCTTCAACAAGTCCGGCACATCTAGAATCAATGCAATGTGTCCGTCACTTGTAATTGTCGCGCCTGCCATTCCTGGCGTGCCTTGCAGAAGCTTATCAAGTGGCTTGATCACGACTTCTTCTTGACCGATAAGCGTATCGACAACAAAACCAACTCGTTGGCTACCAAGTTGTACGATAACAACATGGCCGTGCCCTTTACGCAGTTCAACAATACCCGCTTTAGGAGCAAGCCAGTTTTGCAAGTAGAACAACGGAATAGACTTATCGCGAACGATGATCGTTAGCTGACCATCAACCACGTTTGTGCGGCTTAAGTCTAGGTGGAAGATCTCGTTAACCGATGCCAATGGCAATGCAAATGGGTGACCCGCAACACCGACCATCAAGGTTGGTAGAATCGCTAAGGTTAGTGGAACCTTGATGGTGATCTTGGTGCCTTGTCCCATTTCTGAATCAATATCAATAGAGCCGTTCAGTGTGTTGATCGCCGTTTTCACAACGTCCATACCTACACCACGACCAGAGATATCCGAGATCTGCTCTTTGCTTGAGAAGCCAGGAGCAAAAATCAGGTTGAAACACTCTTTATTTGATAAACGAGACGCTGCATCTTCATCCATCAGGCCACGTTTGACCGCAATAGCACGAAGCTTATCAGGGTCCATACCGCCACCGTCATCAACGATAGCCAGCTCAATGTGATCACCTTCTTGAGAGGCAGACAGAATCACTTTACCCGTTTGTGATTTACCCGCAGCAACACGGTCGTTCGGCATTTCGATACCATGGTCGACAGAGTTTCTCACCAAGTGAATCAGGGGATCAGCAAGTGCTTCTACCAAGTTTTTATCAAGGTCAGTTTCTTCGCCACGCATTTCAAGAACGATGTCTTTCTTCAAGCTACGCGCAAGGTCACGGACAACTCGTGGGAAGCGACCAAATACTTTCTTGATCGGCTGCATACGAGTCTTCATTACCGCGCCTTGTAGGTCTGCAGTAACAACATCTAAGTTAGAGACAGCTTTCGACATTTCTTCGTCATTGCTGTTTAGGCCAAGACTGACAAGTCGGTTACGCACCAATACCAGTTCACCCACCATGTTCATGATGGTATCCAGTGTTGATGTATCGACACGAACTGTAGCTTCAGCTTGCTGCTTCTTCGCTGGCGCTTTAACTTCAGTTTTTGCTGGAGCACTAGGTTTCGGTTCTTCTTTAACCGCAACCGGAGCAGCAGGCTTAGGCGCAGCTTGTGGTGCAACTGCCGCAGACTTCACTTCTGCAGGCTTAGTCGCAGCATCGAGCTCTTCAATCGAAGGTCCGTTACCTGAACCATGCAGTTGGTCTAGTAACTTCTCGAACTCTTCGTCAGTCATCAGGTCATCGCCTTCAGACATCGCCGAAACAGGTGCTGCCGGAGGCGCTGGCGGTGGAGGAGGCGTTGAACTTGCCGCTGTCGGGCTGTTACCCGCGCCGTGCAATTCATCCAACAACTTCTCAAATTCGTCATCAGTAATATCACCACTGTCAGCAACAGGCTGAGGTGCAACTGGTGCTGGCGGCGGTGTAGGTGCAGAAGGTGCTGTTGGTGAACCACCTTTTCCGTGAAGTTCATCAAGCAGGCGCTCAAACTCGTCTTCAGAGATATCATCCACAGATGAGGCACTGATGCTTGAACTTTCGACAACCGGTTCAGGGGCTGTAACGACAGGCTCTGGGATAACAGGTGCTGGCGCTTCTACTGGTGCAACTTCATCCGCTGATTCTGGTTTGCAGAGGCGGTGAAGTTCATCCAATAAAGCTTGGTCTGCTGGTACTAAAGGCTCCTGATCTTGCACGGCTTGGAACTGTGTATTAACAGTATCTAACGCCTGCAGCATAGTATCCATCAAGCCTGATGTTACGCTGCGCTGACCGTTTCGTAGAATGTCGAACACATTCTCGGCACCATGACAAGTATCCACCAGCTCAGTTAATGCTAAGAAACCAGCACCACCTTTTACTGTATGGAAACCACGGAAAATAGCATTTAATAGGTCTTTGTCGTCAGGGTTATTCTCAAGCTCTACCAGTTGCTCTGATAGAAGTTCAAGGATCTCTCCTGCTTCGACTAAAAAGTCCTGAAGAATATCTTCGTCTAAATCGTAGCTCATACGTTACCTTTAAAATCCAAGACTGGATAACAAATCGTCGACTTCATCCTGAGAAGCAACAGCGTCTTCGCGCTCTTCTGGATTCATGATTGGCCCTTCTGGAGCAATCGATGCTTTCTTCTCTGATTTTGGAGTTGGCTCAGTCTGATTCGCACCAAATACGGTGAGAATCTCAACTAAGCGTCCTTCAACCTCATTCACCAAGGTAATAACTTTGCTAATTATCTGCCCAGTTAAATCTTGGAAATCCTGAGCCATCAAGATTTCAGTCAGTTGTCCACGTAGTTCGGTACTATCGCCCTCTACTTGGACAAGCAATCCATCAATGCGGTGACATAAAGCTTTAAATTGTGCCAGCTCAATGCGGCCATGCATCAGTTCATTCCATTGAGGCCTTACTTGAAGTAAACACTCGTGTAGGTTGTCTGCAATTGGCATACAGCGATCGACAGCGTCCATCGTCTTATTTGCCGCAACTTCCGTTTTATCAATGACATACTGAAGGCGATCCCTTGCATCGGGGATTTCGTCATTTGCGATAACGCTAATGCGCTCATCGAAATTAAATTGAGTCAAAGAGTCATGGAGGTCGCGAGTCAGACTTCCTATTTCTTGAAGCATTGGATTGTCTTGAAGACTAAAATTATCTTCATAAATGCTTCTAACAAGAGAATCAGCATCTTGCTGCTCATCGTTCTCAAGCAGCTCTACTAATTTTTTTGCTTGTTCTAATGAAATCATCCTGAGTTCGGCCTTACTCCGCATACTTTGTGCGCTTAGGCTATCGAGATAAACAGATAACTTATCAGTCAGCGTTTATCTAGAAGTACCTAAAACTTATTGATGCTTATAAGCGATCAAAAATCTTATCAAGTTTCTCTTTCAGCGTTGCAGCAGTGAAAGGCTTCACAATGTAACCATTAACACCCGCTTGCGCTGCTTCGATGATCTGCTCACGCTTCGCTTCTGCTGTGATCATAAGCACTGGAAGGTGCTTAAGTTCTGCATCTGCGCGAATGTGTTTAAGCAAGTCAATACCTTGCATGCCTGGCATGTTCCAGTCAGTTACCACGAAATCAAATTCGCCTTTTTTCAGCATAGGTAACGCGGTCAAGCCATCGTCTGCTTCTTGAGTGTTGTTGAAACCTAAATCGCGAAGTAGGTTTTTAACAATTCGGCGCATCGTTGAAAAATCATCAACAATGAGAATTTTCATGTTTTTGTTCAAATTAGCCTCCACTGAATAGGATCAGTGTTGTTAGTCGTTCTGTGTCCAAGCACTTAACTTAGTGCGTAAACGCTGCATAGATTGGCTCAGTATTTGGCTGACACGAGATTCGCTGACACCTAGCACTTCCCCAATCTCTTTTAAATTGAGTTCTTCGTCGTAATAAAGCGAAAGCACAAGGCCTTCTCTTTCCGGAAGTTGTTTTATCGAGTCGATCAGAGCTTGGCGGAATGACTCATCAGCAACCCCTTGAAAAGGCGTGTTATCTTGAGAGTCTTCATTCGGAGATATTACATCATCTGAGACGCCTAAATCTTCGATCCCAACCAGTCTTGAGCAATTAATATCAGTTAAAGCACTGTGGTACTGCTCCAAAGTGAGTCCCATATGTTTTGCCACTTCGGCATCACTCGGGTCGCGGTTGAGGATACCCTCTAATTCCGCGATTGCACTGCTGATTTCTCGATTGTTTTTATGAACCGATCTCGGTACCCAGTCCCCGCGGCGAATGTCATCCAACATTGCCCCACGAATCCGAATACCAGCATACGTCTCAAAGCTTGCGCCTTTGGTACCATCATAGTTTTGTTGCGCTTCAATCAAGCCGATCATGCCAGCTTGAATTAAGTCATCAACCAATACATTAGGCGGTAATCGCCCCAACAAGTGATGAGCGATACGTTTAACCAACACAGAATACTTCTCAAAAAAAGCCTGTTGGCTATTGTGATTAGCATGTTGGTCGTAAGTAAGCGCTTTATTCACCAAATGGTTCCTCTATAAATTCAGTACGATTCAGCAGCCTTTCAACAAAGAACTCCAAGTGCCCACTTGGTGTTTTTGGTATTGGCCAGGTCAATGCTTTATTAGCCAAAGAGCTGATTGCCAACGCAGCTGGAGAGCGAGGATACGCATCTACTACGATCTTCTGTCTCTTGACTGATTGACGTACTTTATCATCTAAAGGAATACATGCTACGAGTTCGAGGCTCACATTCAAGAAGCGCTCTGTGACCAAAGTCAACTTTGCAAATAATTCTCGGCCTTCTCGGTAGCTTCTGACCATATTTGCAACAACTTTGAATCGCTGAACTTGGTGCTCTCTGCTCAAAAGCTTAATCAAAGCATATGCATCTGTGATTGAGGTAGGTTCATCACATACCACAACAACCACGTCTTGCGCCGCTCTTGAGAAACTGATCACCATGTCCGAAATTCCGGCAGCGGTATCAACCAACAAGATATCCATCTCGTCTTCAAGCGAACCAAATGCGCGAATCAAACCAGCATGCTGTGCGTGTGAAAGTTCAGTCATGCTTTGTGTGCCCGATGTCGCTGGAATAATTTTAATTCCGTGCGGCCCTTCGACAATCGCATCCTTAAGTTCACATTCGCCAGCCAACACATGCCCAAGGTTTCGTTTAGAACGAATACCCAGCATGATATCGACGTTAGCTAGCCCTAAATCGGCATCTAACACCATGACTTTTTTGCCTTGGCGCGCCATGCAAATAGCCATACCTAACGTCACATTGGATTTACCAACGCCTCCCTTACCACCGGTGACAGCGATAACTTTTGTGAGTGAAGGCTTGGTTAAGCGACGGAGGCCGCTAGCTTGATCATGTATCATATTTTCATTCATATTTATCCGCCGCCTAGAGCCCTTCAGAATCGCTATTCCAGTAATGAGGTTCATTCTCTGTAGATTTTTCTAATAACTCATTAGCCTTAGCAATCATGTACTTTGGCTGAGCTATAACGATATCTTCAGGAACTCGTTGACCATTTGCTATGTAAGCAACTGGTAATGCATTTTGTATTACGACACTGATGAATTCACCAAGACTGAGGGATTCATCCAATTTAGTCATGATGCATCCCGACAACGGGATTCTTCTAAAGTGTTCAATTGTTTCTTGTAGCACTTTGCGTTGTGCAGTTGCAGGCAACACAAGGTAGCTATTGATAACGGAACCACTCTCTTGCATCAATGTGTCTAACTGCTCAGATAGGCGAACATCTCGTTGTCCCATGCCTGCAGTATCGACCAGAATCAGGCGACGATTACGTAACTGATATATTACATCGGCCAGTTCGCTAGAATCTTTAGCAACTCTTACAGGACAACCCATAATTCGACCATAGATCGATAACTGCTCATGTGCACCTATACGATATGTGTCAGTTGTCACTAGTGCGACGTTATCTGCGCCATATTCCATGGCAGCACGTGCAGCTAGCTTTGCAACAGTTGTCGTTTTACCCACACCGGTTGGGCCAAGTAGAGCCACAATACCGCCGCGTTTTAAAATATCTTTCTGAGTGACAGAGATTTGGTCAGCAACCAGTGCTAACAAAGCCTTCCATGCACGCGCTGGTTTGGTATCTTCAGGAATGTAACAAGCCATCTGATCGGCCAGCTCTGCAGAAACACCCATACGCTCAAGGCGCTTAATAAGCATCGCTCTGAGCGGTTCACGACGCTCAACTTCTTGCCACATTAATCCAGATACTTGATGTTCTAACAGACGACGAATTGAGGTCATCTCTTCGCGCATCGTTTCCATTTCAGAATCAGAGCCTTTCGAGTGAGTGTTCTCACGACCGCGATCATAACGAGTAGGATCCAAGCGAGGTGCCGGACGCTCGACTCTGCGGTCTTCAGCAATCAACTTAGACAAACCTGTTTCACGAGCAAATGCTGAATCAAGATTGCCGTGAGACTGTTGGTTACCGTGAGACTGCTGATGGCCATGAGACTGCAGATTGCTTTGAGTCTGATGACTATGAGGGTTATGACCCGTGCTTGATTGGCGATTAAGCAATGCTGACAATGAATCTTCATTTTCAGCACGATGTTGTGGTTCATCCTCGGCGCCATGACTGTATTGTTTTAGCATATTCGCAAAGCGCTTAGTCATTGAGCGTCCACCTTCAGCATTCGACTGCAGGCTAACCTTGTCATCGTCTAGTTGACGTCGCCCTGCAGGAGCTGCGGGCGCGGCCATTTGCGTATATTGGCTTTGTGCAGGCTGCTGAGGTTTATTTAGTCTCTGGCTTGCTGTTGAAGGGCTAGATTCGCCATCAATAGCGGCAACAATTTCCACGCCACCTGCGACCTTTTTGTTAGACATGATCACCGCCTCTGAGCCAAGTTCTTCTTTAACTTGGAGCAGCGCCGTTCGCATATCTTTTGCAAAAAATCGTTTAATTTTCAATTCGATCGTCCGTTCTAATTAGGCGGCTTAATTACCAACAGCTTGTACTATACGTATCTGTTTTTCGTCCGGTATCTCTTGGTAAGACAAGACTCTCAAGCTTGGGATCGTGTTTTTCACGAACTTAGCCAGAGTCGAGCGTAACACACCAGAGGTCAGTAGCACCGCTGGTTCACCTTTCAGCTCCTGCTCTTGCGTAGCGTGGCTGAGGGAGGTCTGTAAACGTTCGGCTAAACCAGGTTCAATACCAGCAGATTCTCCGCCGGATGCCTGCATGGTTTGATGCAAGATTTGTTCCAGCTCAGGAATTAGGGTTATCACTGGCAACTCTGGCTCTATACCATTGATTTCTTGAACAATTAATCGTTTCAATGAGATACGAACCGCCGCAGTAAGTATGTCAGGTTCTTGACTCTTACCTGAATACTCCGACAAAGTTTGGACTATAGTTCGAATGTCACGAATTGGAATAGCTTCATTCAATAGGTTCTGTAGCACTTTCACAACCACACCCAACTGCAATTGATCCGGTACAAAACCTTCGACCAGCTTAGGTGTTGAGCGGCTAAGCATCTCAAGTAAGTTCTGAACTTCCTCGTGACCAATAAGCTGTGATGCGTTGTTGGTAAGCAGTTGGCTAAGATGTGTCGCCAATACTGTAGAAGAATCGACAACGGTATAACCTAGAGCTTGTGCGTGTTCACGCTGCTCTTCACGAATCCATACCGCTTCTAATCCAAATGCAGGGTCGATTGTCGGCTCACCATCGATCATACCGTACACTTGGCCCGGGTTGATCGCGAGCTCCATGTCAGGCTTGATCTCAGCTTCACCTACTGCGA
Organism: Vibrio sp. 10N.286.55.E10; assembly: GCF_002872555.1. NCBI lineage: Bacteria > Pseudomonadati > Pseudomonadota > Gammaproteobacteria > Vibrionales > Vibrionaceae > Vibrio > Vibrio sp. 10N.286.55.E10. Next base: position 24,974 of record NZ_MCSD01000003.1, on the reverse strand, counting down.
CACCCATCAGGGTAATTCGGTAGCTGTTTGGTGTCAGCTCTAGGTTATCGCGAATGTGTACCGCTGGGATCAAGAAACCAAAGTCTTGAGACAACTTCTTACGCACACCTTTAACGCGTTCAAGCAGTTCGCCCCCTTGGTCTCTGTCAACCAAAGGAATTAAACGGTAACCCACTTCTAAACCAATAATATCGACAGGTTGAACATCATCCCAAGAAAGCTCCTTCTGAGAGCCTGCTTCTCCATTCGCTTCAACGGTCGCCGGAAGATTAGGTTCTTCCGCCTTCTTTTTGTTTTTCTTATCGATGTAATACGCACCCGCGCCCGCAATAACAGCAAGGCTCAAGAACGAGAAATGTGGCATACCCGGAACAATACCCATGATGCCAAGGATAGCGGCGGTGATCATCAAGGCTTTTGGATTGTCGAACATCTGGAAGACGAGCTGTTGCCCCATGTCTTCATCAGTATTTTGACGCGTTACCATCATTGCAGCTGCTATAGAAAGGAGCAGTGACGGGATTTGTGCAACCAGACCATCACCGATAGTCAGTAGCGTGTAGATTTCGATTGCTTCACCAAAACCAAGGTCAAACTGAGCCATACCAATGCTCAAACCGCCAATGATGTTGATGAACAAGATTAAGATACCAGCGATCGCATCGCCTTTAACAAACTTAGATGCACCGTCCATCGAACCGTAGAAGTCGGCTTCTTTGGTTACTTCAAAACGTCGCAGACGTGCCTGGTCTTGGTCGATCAAACCTGCGTTCAAGTCGGCATCGATTGCCATCTGTTTACCCGGTAACGCATCCAAAGTGAAACGCGCACTTACTTCTGAGATACGGCCCGCACCTTTGGTTACAACCATGAAGTTGATGATCATTAGAATCAAGAACACCACTAGACCGACAGCGTAGTTACCACCGATAACCACGTTACCGAAGGCTTCAATCACGTTACCAGCAGCGTCACCACCTTCATGGCCATGGAGCAATACCACACGTGTTGAAGCAACGTTCAAGGCCAATCGAAGCAGAGTCGCAATCAGCAGCACGGTCGGGAATGCAGCGAAGTCTAAAGGCCTACGGGTATAAACCGAAACCAATAGCACAACCATAGACAGTGCAATATTAAAGGTGAAGAACATATCCAACAAGAAAGCTGGAATGGGCAACACCACCATAGCAAGCGTGGCAAGTACCATAACAGGCGCACCAATCGCAGGCATGGCACGGTTAGGGATTTTAGGTAGCTTGTCCGCAAAAGGCAGAGAGAATTTCATAAATCTAGACAGTTTCGCTATGTTGTAGCTCTCTGAAGAAGTGGATTAGATCTTAGTCAGGGCTGTTTTGCTATGGGCTTATAATGTTCAGGCTTACTACAGCAAACACTGTACCAACATCTCACGTCAAATTATCGCCATCACCTCAATAAAAAGAAGATTAGCTAGCTCGCTATTATCAAGGTTCATCACGCAGAGCTCAAGCAATTGATCTAATGACGTAAATCAGGTGGGATCGGCATATTAGAATCTTGCAGTTTTGGCCTCTCCCCTCCTCGTTTTCGGTACTGCTTAAGCTGGAAAACATATGCAAGTACCTGCGCAACTGCCGTAAACAGACCGTCAGGAATTTGTTGTTCTAGCTCAGTGGTGTGATAAAGCGCCCTCGCCAATGGCGGCGCTGGAACAATATAGATGTCGTTTTCGCGCGCAATTTCTCGGATTTTCATCGCCATGTGGTCGACACCTTTGGCAACCACAATCGGCGCTTTATCTTGATTCTGCTTATAGCGCAATGCCACGGAAAAGTGCTCTGGGTTGGTCACAATCACATCCGCTTGAGGAACATCAGCCATCATTCGACGTTGAGCCGCTTCCCTTTGAAGCATACGAATTCGCCCTTTCACTTCCGGCTTACCTTCAGTATCTTTGAATTCGTCTTTGACTTCTTGTTTGGTCATCTTCAATTGATCGGCGTGTTGCCAGATCTGGAACGGGATATCAATCGCCACCACAATAAGCAGAGAGCAACTGATTAAAAGAATAAAGTTGAGCAAGATATCCAAAGCATGAAAGATATTCTGCGGATAAACATCCATGCTCAGCTGCATTAAATCATGCTGAGAGGCCTGAATCAGATAAATGGCCATGCCTGATACAAGAGCTACTTTCAAAATAGATTTGAGAAGTTCAACCCAACTTTGTAGGCCAAACATACGCTTGATACCACTGAGTGGATTGAGCTTAGACGCCTTTGGCATCGCGGCTTGCATTGAAAAGTTAATCCCACCGACACCCGCCGCACCAATGACTGCTGCAACGAATAAGGTTATCAGGATCAAAAACAGCGGAAACAGCAAATTCACCAGTGCACCACCGGCAATTTCGAAGAGTTTATTGGTATCAAAAATCTCGTCGCGGCTCAGAGAAAACAGACGTTGCATAGCCTCGAACAACGCCTTCGCCATCGATTCGCCAAACCACATTAATGCAATCGCACCTACTATCAGTACCGACGCCGACGCTAGCTCTTTCGACCTTGCAACCTGCCCTTTTTCTTTGGCCTGTTGCAAGCGTTTGGGCGTGGCGTCTTCTGTGCGTTCTTGACCGTCTGACTCTGCCATTTCAGTCCCCTAGCAATCTAACCGGATTAGACGACATATCTGTTGTTCGCCTTGCATCCAGAATAGCTCATAGTGACTATACAAGCCGCCAAGGATGTACCAACAAAGTAACAGACCCACGAGTAGCGCAAATGCAAAACCCAAAGAAAAGATGTTTAACTGAGGTGCAGCACGCGTCATTACACCAAAAGAAAGGTTAATCGTTAGTAGCGCGATAATGCCCGACAACGACATTGCTAATGCCGTTTTGAACATGATACCGAGCCACAACGCGAGTTCTCGAAAATCGACCGAAGTCAGAGAGCCACTGCCAATCGGCAAAGTCTTAAAACTGAACACCACCAACTGCAGCATTTTCAAGTGACCATCTGTCGCCAAAAAAAACATGGTCGCAAGCAACATGAACAACTGACCAAGTACTGGCGTATTCTGTCCGTTAGCGGGGTCAACCATTGAGGCGAAGCCCAAGCTAGATTGCATACCCAAGATCTGGCCGAGCATGACGAAGGTCTGAATCATAAACTGAGTAACAAAGCCCATGGCAACACCAATCACGATTTGCTCAAACACCGTTAAGAACCCTTGGAAAGAGAGCAGTTCGATCTCTTTGGGAACAGCAGGAATTGCGGGCATCACGGCAAAGGTGATAGCCAAACCTAAATACAGACGAATACGCGGCGACACGAAGCGTGCCCCTGTTACCGTCATCACCATCAGCATCGCTGAGATGCGAGTGTATGGCCAAAAATAATTGGCTAACCACTCTAGTACAAGGCTCGTTGGGTATTCCATATCGGTCTAATACAGAACTTGCGGCAAGCGTTCGATGAGTTCGAAAAAGAACTCCATCATCATCTGGGTCATCCAGTGTGCAAATAGCATCAACGCCAACAAAGTTACTATCAAACGCGGCAGGAAACTCAGTGTTTGTTCATTGATAGAGGTCGCCGCTTGGAATACAGCGACAACTAAACCGATCAGCAGGCTCGGGATGATAATGGCGCAAACCATGATGAGTACCATCCAAAGGGCATCTCGGAACAACTCTACGAATATTTCAGGATTCATTATTCCCCCAGCTACAAGGCAAAACTGCCGGCGAGTGTGGAGAGGATCAAGTTCCAGCCATCAACAAGAACAAACAACATCAACTTAAACGGCAGCGATACAATCATCGGTGACAACATCATCATACCCATGGCCATCAATACCGATGCCACCACCAAGTCGATGATTAGGAACGGTAAGAACAACATAAAGCCGATTTGGAAAGCCGTTTTTAATTCCGATGTGATAAACGCAGGAATCAGAACCGCCATAGAGACATCTTCAGGGTTGGTCACTTCCGCACCAGAGATCTCAACAAAGGTTTCAAGATCTTTGATTCGAGTCTGTTTGAGCATGAAAGACTTGATCGGACCTTGGGCAACATCGAATGCCTGTCGTGCCGATATCTGTTCATTGAGATAAGGTTGAACCGCCTGTTCGTTAACCTGATTGATTACCGGTGACATAATGAAAAAGGTCAAAAATATTGCGATACCAATAATCACTTGGTTAGACGGTGTTTGTTGTAAACCCATCGCCTGACGCAAAATAGACATCACCACCACAATACGGGTGAACGAGGTCATCAAAATCACCATCGCTGGCAAGAAGCCAAGCATGGTCATTAACGCCAAGATCTGAAGGTTTATCGAGTAGTCTTCACCGCCATTAGCATTGGTTGTCATGGTAAAGGCAGGTATGCCGCCACCATTGCCGGTTAAGCTGCCCGTGGTCATGGTTGTCGATTTGGCTTGGAATTGTTCCATCGTGCTGATGGTTACCGACTCTGAGCCAGCGGTATTCGCCGGAATGACGGTGCCATCTTCAGTCTGTGCAAATACCGACATACTGAATACGAGTGAGCAGAGAAGAGTGAGCTGAACCAACAACACTTTAACCATTCGGAAAGCTCCGTTTTGGCAAACGTAAGATGAGTTCAAAAGTCCGTTACTTGTTTGCATCTTTTTTTATTAGCTGGGAAAGCTGACTTGAAAATGTACTTTTTTCCAGCATCTCCTGAGTAAGAGGTTTATCGAGCTTAGAAATTAGCTGAATAGATTGCGTGGTAATCCCGACTAAGAACTGCTCATCACCCGCTTGAACAATAGCGATGCGTTCTTTAGTACCTACAGGAATTTGCCTAACAATCGCCAAGCCTTGCTGATTCGACATTGCAGGCACTTGCATGCGCTTGAGTAGCCAAGCAATAAATAAAATGAAGGCTATAACGAAAATTAGCGACCCAAAAGTGGTCGCTAAATCGAGAGATGGCGGCGTTGCAGCAAAGGCAATGGAGGGAACAATTAATAGCCCTACTCCCAAGCCCCCTCTTAACAGCTTTGTCATTCCGAGAGAAGAGCTCGCCAGTCTTTGAGACAAAAAGCTCATTAACGCAGCTTCTTAATTCGTTCTGTTTGGCTAATAACGTCAGTCAAACGAATACCAAACTTGTCGTTCACCACAACCACTTCACCATGAGCAATCAAGGTACCGTTGACCATTACGTCCAGTGATTCACCAGCAATTCTATCTAGCTCAACGACCGAACCTTGGTTCAACTGAAGTAAATTACGGATACTGATCTGAGAGCGGCCAACTTCCATTGAGATAGTCACTGGAATATCCATGATGGTATCCAGCTTACGACGCTCATCTTCAGAAATCGGAGATGATGAATCAGTTAGCTCATCAAGTGGTGCCGCAAGCACGTCATCAACATCAATTGACGGTGCTGAAGGATCTTCACCAAGTGCTGCAGCCCATTCGTCTGCTAGCTTTTGATCTTCACTAGGTTCCATTACCAATTCCTATACTTTTATCTATTTTCTATTCGTCATCATCGCTGTTTTCTAGTTCAGACATTAAGTCCTTACCTAGAAAAGCGAGATCAGTTTTAACCACATGGGGTCTTTGAATTTTTTCAGAAATCTGTACTGCGAGCTTCTCACCAGAGCGCCCCATTTTCACACGATAGGTCGGCAGTTCTTCGACAAACATCGTTGCGTGCTCAGGCATGTTCATTGGAATGACGTCACCGGGGCGCAGCTCCATCAAATCACGCAGAGAAATATCTTGCTCTAGAAGGTTCACACGAAAGTTAACCGGCACATCCATGATTTCATCACGCAGTGCGGTACTCCAACGAACGTCGGTTTCCATTTTGTCAGATTGAACACCCGCATCAAGCAGTTCACGGATCGGTTCAACCATTGAATAAGGCATCACAACGTGGAAGTCACCACCACCGCCATCTACCTCGATGTGGAACGAACTCACAACGATCACTTCTGTTGGGCTCACAATGTTCGCCATACTTGGGTTCACTTCAGAATCCAGGTATTCAAACTCAACCCCCATCACTGGAGACCAAGCTTCTTTGTAATCTTCAAAAACAATTTTCAGCAGCAGCTGGATAATACGTCTTTCAGTCGGCGTGAATTCACGGCCTTCAATCTTGGCGTGGAAACGACCATCACCACCAAAAAAGTTCTCTACAAGAATAAAAACAAGACGTGCTTCCATGGTGATCAGCGCCGTACCTTTTAACGGACGGAAACGCACCATATTTAAACTGGTGGGTACATACAATGTGTTTTGATACTCACCAAACTTCATCATCTGTACGCCGTTGATCGACACTTCAGCCGTTTTACGCAACATATTAAACAAGCTAATCCGCATATGACGTGCGAAGCGCTCGTTAATAAGTTCAAGGGTCGGCATTCGACCACGGACGATTCGATCTTGAGATGAGAAGTCGAAATTGACCGCACTGTCATTCTCGGTTTCTAAGACATCTTCTACGTCTTCAACATCATCAACGCCATGTAACAGCGCATCAATTTCGTCTTGGCTTAATAAATCGGTCACAAATTACCTATTGAATTACGAAGTCAGTGAATAACACTTTTTCAATCACAGGCTGGCCAACAGCTTGAGCCAGACTTGCTTTAATATCTTCAGTCGCCTTGTTTCGCAGTTCAACTCGTCCGGTTGGAGAGCGCAATTGATCGACCGTGGCCGAAGCGAACGTTGCTAGTAGCGTACTTTCTACAAGAGGAGAGTGATAGCGAGCCAAGTCTTCATTCTTGCTGCCTCGTACCATCAGCTGTGCTTTTATCTGCACTAGGCGATCTTTTTTATCACCTGTCACATTGAACAAGAAGGGCTGAGGAATATTAACATACATAACTGGCTCTGCAGCGACCATAGCAGTGGCTGGCTGAGACTGAGATTCAGAGGCACTATCATCGGAGCCTAAGAAAAAGAACAAAGCACCACCGATACCAAGCAGTAAAACGACTACCGCTATAATGATGATGAGGAGCTTACTCTTCCCTTTAGGTGCATCTTGTTCTTCGGCCATATCTTACTCTAACTTCCTGTTCTTTCTATTAACTAACGGTTCTTTCTATTAACTGATGTTTTTATTAACTTAGTCTTCTTAGCCTGATACTAGGCATAATAACTAATTCCATCACGCTTTGATGAGACATTCAATTCAAGATTGCTGCCACTATCAAGGTTTTCGTCACCTTGACCATCATTTGTGCGGTTAGCGCCGGATTGTTGCTCACCACTGTTGTACCTCTCCTGCCCCTGACCAGAGTTCTGTTGTTGAACTGACGAATCAGCAAGCTGCATCCCTTGTTGAGCCAACATCTCTCTCAACCGAGGTAAGGTTTGTTCAATCACATCTCTCGCCTGCTGATTGCTCACAGTAAAGTGCACGTTTGCCACATCATTATTCATGGTCATTCGAATTTTCATTTGACCCAGCTCTGGTGGGTCGAGGCGGATATCCAAGTTCTTAAGGTTCTTAGACATCATCATTTGTATTTTTTCCGCTACCTGCTCGTTCGCGAGTTCTTTAGTAAGCTGCAAAGGCGCTTGTTGAGCAGCTTGAATTTCAGCTCGAGTTGGCGCAGAACCCGCGGTGGCAGCGCCTTGAACACCCGCAGCAGAAGCGATCTGCTGAGCAAAGGTCGAATCTTTAGAATCTTCCTTAGCACTCGCTTTTCCAAGACCAGACAGTGCCGCTGCACCAGCTCCGGCTTTAAGTAACATGTCCGTTGAACCTGCTTTGGTCGCGGCAGGCGCAGCATTCATCGCCACCCCTTGTGCAGTTAAAGCAGGGTCTAACGCAGCTTGCTGTTGAGGTGAAGAAAGCTTGGCTTGTTGAGCCGCTGCCTGTTGGGCCGCGTGCGCATTATTGGCGTGCAGCATTGCCGCCTTATCCGTAAGAGCATTGTTTGCTGATTGAGAAGCGGCCTGCGCTGACACTTGTTGTGCCGCCGTCGCTACAGCTGCTGTTGATGCTGCCGCAGCTAAGGCTTTAGTTTCGCTTGAATCCGTATTATCCCAATCGATAGCAGCGGGTTCACCAGACGCACTGTTCGCAGCCGGAGCTTGACTTAGCAGAGCTGTTGCTTGTTGTTGAACGTTTGCGAGCTGTTGATTCAACAGGTCTAGGTTAGAGGTCGCTTTAGCCAAAGCGGCTTGCTCATCAACCGTCAACTTAGCACCACTTTGTTGCTTGTGAAGCAAGCTATCGACAACAGACTGCTCTGATTCGATTTGTCCATTCAATTGGTTTAGCGCTTTGGTATGGGCATCTACTTGCTTTGCCAGTTCAATATCCGCGGCTGACAATGCTTGACTCTGATCGGCAGCAACCGCACTAGCTGCACTCTTTTGGCTCAGCTCTCGGCTCATACTGGCTTCAATTTGTTCTGGAGTGACGCCTTTATCCATCAACTGTCGGATTTCATCATCAGTCAGCTGAGAAACACCCTTACCTCCGGTAAGTACAGCGATTTCAGAATCAACTTCTAGAGCGCTACCTTGATTCGCTGCATTGGCTTGGCTCACTTGCTTACCCGCTTCACCTGCAACTGAAAGACCAGCAACTGAAGCTCCTGGGATATTACCTTGAGCTTGGTTGAACTGAGACTGTTCTAACTGAGACTGTTGTGGCAAGGCTTTGCCGTTCGGAGTCTGATTCAGCGTTTTATTTGCCTCATCCAACTGGCCAAGCAACTTATTACCTTCATTCATCGCGGCACTTGCTTGCGATGCCTGCTTAGACTCATCTACCGCAGATGAAGCCTGCTCTTGGGGTTGAGCAACCTGTTCTTTCGAATCGTTAGTCGTAGCCTGCGCGTCTTTACCAACCGCCTTATCTGCGACATTGTTATCAGCGACAGTGCTATCAGCGCTCGAATGGGCTTTGAGCTGAGCCGCGGAATCAGACGCTGCCTCTGTAGATGTTTTATCTGTGGCTTTGTCACCCTCTACTCCTGAAGCTGCTTGCTTGCTTTGCGCTTCGCTCACTTCCTCAGTAGCCTTTGATTCGGCTGAATCACCTTTATCCGCTTCAGCTGACGCTTCACCTTCGGTAGAGGCCTGTTTAGCATCAGATTTTGTGGTGCTTTCTGAGTCTTTTACTGCAGCTTTACTGTCACTTTCTTCAAAGCCGAGCGCTTCCTTAAAGGATTCAAAGAAACCTTTAGAGTCTCCGGTTTCTTCTACCTTGGAAGAGGCAGAACCGGTGTCCAACAACGATGACGTTTTGTTGGCCGCTGAATTTGAGGAAAGACTAACATTCATATATACAAGCTCTATCTACTAGCTTTGCTGCCATGAACCAGGCAACAAAAAGAAAGTCGGGTGCTTTTTATGCCTTTGGTGGGCATAACGCGCAATTTTATATAAAACGGAGCAAGAAACATGCCTATAAGTTCTGTTCTCACAATATCGAGAGCAGCACCTGCGTCATTCGTGGCTTAGGATCACATCTTCTTTCGGCTGTATAACAGCGTCGAGAACTCATCCATTTGCTTTTGATCTCTTAGGTCTTGCAACTTTGCTTTTTCTTTTTGCTTTTTCTCCATCAACCACTCGTAGGATTTACGTTTTTTTCGTAACTCCATCCAGTAGTTTTGGCAATTGTCGACTTGATTTTTAAAGTGGTGCTCGGCTTCTCGCTGCTTGGATAATGTTTCATCTAACTGGGTTAAGAAACGATTCAAGTGACCATATTGACTCGCCGTTAAGCCAGCCTTACCACGGTCGACAAGCTGCTGGCAGTAATCAAGTCGATACTTTTCAATCTGCGCAACCTGCTCATAGTAACCTTGCAGCTCAGAGTTCGCTTTGTTAAGCGCAAGTACGGCTTGGTTCTCTTGATCTTTAGCTTGATCGAGCAAAAATTCTAATGCGTTATCCATGACTAACCTTATTCACTCGTTAGCCACCCAATACATGCTTCAGCATGTTGACACACATGTCGTACGGGACAGTTTCTTTCATCTTCTGTTGCAAGTATTCGTCCAATTTCGGCTTCAAAGTGAAGGCACTATCAATTGCAGGGTCAGTTCCTGGCTTATAAGCACCAATCGAAACCAAATCTTGGTTTTTACGACAAATAGACAGCACTTGCCTTACCGCTTTCGACATCAAAACATGTTCTTCAGTGGTAATTTGCGGCATAACACGACTGACGGATTTCTCGACATCGATCGCAGGGTAATGACCCGCATCGGCCATCTCACGCGACAATACAACGTGACCATCGAGAATCGCTCGCGACGCATCCGCAATCGGATCTTGTAAGTCATCGCCTTCGGTTAACACGGTAAAGAAAGCCGTGATAGAGCCTTGTTCATCGTTGCCGTTACCCGCACGTTCCACCAGCGCAGGAAGCTTGGCGAATACTGATGGCGGATAACCTTTGGTTGCTGGCGGCTCACCCACAGACAGAGCAATTTCACGTTGAGCCTGAGCAAAACGGGTCAATGAGTCCATCAACAACAGAACATCTAAGCCTTGGTCTCGGAAATACTCGGCGACGGCCAGTGCGGTTTGGCAGCCTTTCAGTCGCATCAATGGCGATGAATCAGCAGGAGCCGCGACCACTACAGATCGCTTACGACCATCCTCTCCAAGAATCTCTTCAATAAATTCTTTAACTTCTCGTCCACGCTCACCGATTAGGCCTACGACCACTACTTGCGCAGTTGTGCCTCGAGTCATCATGCCCAGAGTTACGGATTTACCGACACCAGAACCTGCGAACAGACCGATACGCTGTCCTTTACCCACGGTTAACAATCCATTAATGGCTTTTAATCCAACATCAAGGGGTTCAGAAATCGGTTTGCGTGCTAACGGGTTGATTGGCTCAGCATTGAATGAAGCACGTTGCTCGGTATAGATTGGACCTAGGCCGTCGAGTGGATTACCGACGCCGTCGATCACTCGACCAAGCAGTTCCATTCCTACAGGGATACCACTTTCGGTGGTCATTGGCGTGACGCGAGCGCCAGGTAAGATCCCGGTGATTTGTTCGCTCGGCATCAAGAATAGATTATCGCCAGAGAAACCGACAACTTCGGCTTCCATCTGACCAGACATAGTTTCAACTAAACACAAACTGCCGATTGGTGCTTTACAGCCAGTCGCTTCAAGCGTTAAGCCAACAACACGGACTAACTTACCAGATGCAATTGGTCGCGATTTTAGCCCTTCGACTTTGTACTGACTGAGACGGTTCGCTAACTCAAGCATTACTCATGACCTTGGTGACGGTTTGCGCCGCAGAAGTTTTGAATGACGTTTTTCACGCGATCTTCCATGCGGTAGTTAACGCTCGACTCACCCGCTTCGATTTGTACATCACCACGATTAAGTGCGGGCTCCGCAACTAACGTCCAATTACGGCAGTCCAATTCTGTTTCACCATATGCAGAGCGAATGATCGCCACATCTTCCGGGTTAAGCTTCAATGTAATTGCATGACCAGAAATTGGCAGGGACTCTACCGACTCTTTGACGGTATCTAATATGATTTGTGGATTGGTTTGCACTTCAACATGAACCACTTCTTTGACCATGGTCAGTACCATGTCTACCAGCTGCTTCTCAACCTGAGCATTCATCAGCTCTAGTGGCTGAGCAAACTGGTTGGCAAGCCCCATAAAGATGGCCACTTGTTGCTGAATGTACTCTTGGCCAGCGGTCACGCCTTCAAGCTTACCAGCTTGATTGCCTTCTTCATGGCCAGCGGCAAACCCTTCTTCTTTGCCTTTTTCGTAACCTTGTTTAAAACCAGCCTCTTGCCCTTGATGAAGGCCTTCCTGATAAGCACCTTGTTTGATCAGCTCGATCTGCTCTTCAGTTAGAACCAGCTCTTCATCTTCAATGGCTTCTTCAACCGTTGGCATCCAACCAGGATCGTAGTTAAAGGCCGTTTCTTTGGCTTGTTTGTTCACATCAGAGGTATAGTCAGGTAGCCCCCATTTCTGAGGTTGGGCAACCGTATTATCTTCTTCAGGGCGAAGGAAGCCGCGTTTTCTATCACCTGACATATCAGTACCTATCTATGAGTGCATCCAACTGCATTGTAAATTCAAACAGTTAAACGGAGTTAATCTGTGGTTCGAGATTGGATAAAGAAAAGCCCCAACAGTGTGGGGCTTTTGAGGTTTCTGTATTAAAGGAACTCGTCGGCGCCACCAGACAGCATAATCTCGCCACTGTCTGCCATCTTCCTCGCAATACCCAATATCTCTTTCTGAGCCGCTTCCACATCAGAGACTTTCACTGGCGGCATCGCCTCAATATCGTCTCTCATCATATCGGCAGCACGTTTAGACATATTCTTGAAGATCTTCTCGCGTAGACCATCATCAGCACCTTTAAGCGCTTTCTGTAGAATGTCTTGTGGAACATCACGCAGCAGTCGCTGAACACCTTGGTCATCAACTTCAATTAGGTTTTCAAAGACAAACATAAGATCTTGAATCTGGGTTGCCATGTCTTCGTCTTGATCTCGGATTTGATCCATCAAGACACCTTCTACGTTGTTGTCCATGTAGTTCATGATCTCAGCCGCAGCTTTCAGGCCACCAATTTTGGCAGCTTGAGCACCCGCTTGACCCGCAAACTGTTTCTCCATGATTTCGTTCAGTTCAGCAAGAGCTGACGGTTGAACTTCTTCAAGGTTCGCAATACGCATCATTAGATCCAGACGAACACGCTCTGGGAACTGTGACAGAATCTCAGCCGATTGATCGGCATCGAGATACGACAAAACAATCGTTTGAATTTGAGGGTGTTCGTTGATGATGATACTCGCCACCTGACGAGGATCCATCCACTTAAGCGAATCCAAACCTTTCGAACCTGTGCCGAGAAGGATTTGATCGACAAGGTTATTCGCCTTGTCTTCACCCAGAGCAGCCACCAATGCGTTACGCATAAAGTCTTCGCTGCCCATACCAATGTTGGTGTACTTCTGAATATCATCTAAGAAAGCACGGTGCACTGCGCCGACTTTCTCTTGAGATAAATCCGTAGCTCGCGCCATCGCACTACCGACACGCTGAACCTGCTTTGGCTCTAGGTGACGAATAATACCAGCAGCGTCTTCTTCGTTTAAACTGAGCAACAAGATCGCAGCGCGCTCATCGCCTGAGATAGAGCCGATATCCACGCTAGAGACATCAAGCACTTCACCGCCTTCAGTTTGTTGTGGAACTATTTCGTTAGCCATCTACCATCCAATTCTTAACTACTTGAGCTGCTAGCTCTGGTTCATTCGCTACAAGTGCACGTACTGCTTTCAGCACGTCCTCGTCTTTATGAAGGTTTGGCAAGTCAATGCTTGAACCAAATTCAAACAGCTCACCACCTTCAATATCACCACCAATTAAGCTGGTTTCGCCGTCGACACCAATTGGCATGCCATCAGGGCCGTACATTTGATCATCATTGTCAGCTGCAGGATTAAGCAGTTTCTTCATTGCAGGGCGAACAAGTACCAATACCACCACAATAATAACCAAGGCACTCGCAAACCAACGAACCCAATCATTAAAGTTTGGATGCTCCCAGATAGGCACATCTGCCACAACATCTGTCACTTGTGGTGCGAACTGCATGCTTAACACGTTCAGTAAATCACCGCGGCTTTCATCAAATCCAACAGTACCAATCAATACCTGACGAATCGCGTTGATTTCGCTGGCAGGGATTGGAGTATGAACCACTTCGCCCGTATCTGGGTTCAACGATTGACGGTCTTTGATCGCTACCGATACCGTCTGGCGATTCACCGTGCCACTCTGTTTACGTTCATGGCTGATGGTGGTGTCTAACTCAAAGTTTCGGGTCGCTTCTTTGTGAACCGAGCCTTGCCCCGTCATTGCGCCGTCTTTCATCTGAGCAACATCTTGTGGGATTGAGGCATCAGCAGGTGGCTGATTACTCAAAGCTCCAGGAATACCCGCCACAGTATTACCGTTGTTGTAATCTTCTAAGGTGTATTCACTTCGAGTCGCAGGTGTATTCGGATCAAAACGCTTTCGGGTTTGTTCCACTGCACTGAAGTCGAGCTGAATATCAACCTGAGCGGTATAGTTACCAAACCCAAGAATAGGAATCAGAATAGAATCAATTTTTTCACGTAGAGCCTGTTCTTGATTGCGCTCTAACTCGTGTTCTTTACGACGCGCTGCAGACATTGGGTCTTGAGAGCCTGAGCTCAACAATCGACCATGCTGATCGGTTACCGTAATACGTGAGGTTTTCATTCCCGGAACGGCACTAGCGACCATATCAACAACAGAATCGACTTCTTGTTGCTTAAGATTGTTGCCCGTTTTAAGGGTTAGGAATACGGAAGCGGAGGCTTCTTGATTGTGACGCACAAACACGCTTTGCTTCGGCAACGCCAGTAAAACCTGAGCTTTACGCACCTGTTTCATCTGCTCAATCGCTTTGGCAAGCTGTCTTTCACGGCTTAATTTAAGGCGTTCTTGTTCTAAACGTTGTGATACACCAAAGCCCATGTCTTGCATGAGGATGTCATCACCCGCGTTTCGCTCTTGGTTCAAACCCGCTCGTACCATATTAAGCTTCAATGAGTTGTACTCACTCGCCGGTACTGAGATGGTATTGCCTTCAAGCGTGTACTCGATCTTTTGCAGATCCAAGTAATCAAGAACGGGGATCAATTCTTCTGTTTCGTAAGCCCCTAGTGGACGCATTTCTGGCTCTTTCACCCAGAAAAACAGCATCACAATCAGCGCTACACAGATAGAGATAGAAAGGACTAATACGACCTGACGGAGTAAATCGAGATCACCGACAGCCATATCGAACTTCGATGAACTGCGTTCACCTAGATCGGGATTTTGCCCTTCTCCGTCTAGCTCAGAGCCTGCAATAAGTGCGTGGTCGTTGCTATCGCTTACGGTTAAATCTGTTGTTTGACTATTATCTGCCACTATTTAACTACCCAACTTATACCGGCATATTCATCAGCTCTTTGTACGATTCGACCAATTTATTTCTAATTTGGATCGTCGCCTCAAAAGCCACGCTAGATTTATTACGAGCAATCATCACGTCCGATAGGGATACGCTTTGGTCGCCACTATCAAAACGAGCTTGAAGATCACCAGAGGTCTTTTGTAATGAGTTCACATTATTGATGGCATTAGTCAGCATGTTGCCAAAATCTGCACCGACCGCTTGCCCCGTTGCTGCGGGACGCGCGCTGGCAGCTTCGACCATCATCGCCTGCATTTCGCCTTGTAAACCATCTATTCTCATCTACTACCTCAGGAGTCAAAATTATGACCATCTATTTAGCTGTATTATTGACAGAGCAATTAGCGTGCCACACATTAAATTGACTAGATATCGTATTACACTAGTCAGAAAGCTGACACTACTAATCTATCCTCAGTTTGGGATATCTATTCCAGCATCGCGCATTTTCGCCAGCTTGTAACGCAATGTACGAGGGCTAATCCCCAGTTTTTCAGCCATATCTTTGCGTCGGCCATTACATGCTATCAGGGTTTCAAGAATGATCGCATACTCTTGATCTCTAAGCTCATTACCTAACCCCTCGCTGCTAGCCGCGATTTTATTAATTGGGTTTGCTTCGGCAATAGGCTTGATTTCTGGCGCAGCAACATCACTGCCTTCGACGATTTGTTGTAGGCTGCTTGCGTCTTGCCAATCAACACCTTCAAGAAGGATGTGCTCGCCAGAGATGTTCTCTTGTTCGCTCAATATTAACGCACGCTGTACCACATTGTCTAATTCACGAACATTTCCCGGCCACGGATAATTGACGAGTTTACTGATCGCTTGTGCCGACATCACTGGCACTGGCATACCAAGCTTGGTGCAGTGGCGCTCAACTAAGTGCTTGGCCAAAGGCTCAATATCACCTTTACGCTCGCAAAGCGGAGGCCAAGAAATTGGGAATACATTCAGGCGATAGTATAAATCTTCACGAAAGTTCCCTTCAGAAACATACTGTTTTAGATCACGGTTACTGGTCGCTAATACGCGGACGTCTAATTTGATGCTCTTGCGGCTACCTAACCGCTCAACTTCGCGTTCTTGCAATACACGCAGTAGTTTGGCTTGTAGGCTAAGATCCATTTCACTGATCTCATCCAACAAAATAGTGCCGCCCTGCGCTTGCTCGAATTTCCCTGGGCAAGCTTGGATCGCGCCAGTAAATGCGCCTTTTTCATAACCAAACAGCGTCGCTTCTAACATGTTGTCTGGGATCGCCGCGCAGTTAATCGCGACAAACGGGCCATCTTTTCGGCTAGAGGCATTGTGAATGTAACGAGACATCACTTCTTTACCAGAACCACTTGGGCCTAATACCATGACGTTGGCATCGGTTTTAGCCACCTTATCAGCCAACATCATTAACTTGATGCTTTTCTCATCGGCAACGATAGCATCGCCATTATCATCCGATTTTACGGGAGCATAACGGCTCACCATATTTAGCAGAACTTCAGGCGCAAATGGCTTTGCCATATAGTCTATGGCGCCCTCTTTCATTGCAGCAACGGCATCTTCGATGTTGGCATAAGCTGTCATCAACAGCACAGGCAAATTTGGCCAATGCTGCTTGATATTTCTCAATAGTGCCAAACCACCCATGCCTGCCATCTGAACATCAGATACGACAATATCAACGGAGTTAGACTTTAATTTGACCAGAGCATCTTCCGCACAATCCGCTTCCAGCCATTCATAGCCAGCAAGCGCGAGCGTGTCGACAAGGGCTTCGCGTAGACCTTCATCATCTTCGACGATTAACACTTTGCTTTGAGCCATAGGATTCTCCAGTGTAAATTCAGTTAAAACTTATTCGTTTTCAGAAGAAGCACTTCTTTCCAGCGGCAAGCACATGGTAAAGCATGCGCCGTCCCCTTCTTCTGATATCAATTCAAGTCGGCCTTCATGTGCACGACATACCATTTGTACAACCGCTAAGCCTAGACCTGTACCTTGCGAACGAGTGGTAAAGAAGGGTTCCATGATTTTACCTTGAAGCTCTTTCGGTACGCCCGGCCCACTGTCTTGCACTGATATCTTAAGCTCGCCGTTTACGGGTCTAAAAAAAACATCAATCTGCGATTCTTTACCCGCAATTTGAACCGCGTTCAAAACCAAGTTACTTAACGCTGAAGCGATGGCGTTGGCGTTGCCAAACATTTGAGTCTGTTCGCCCTCAACTTCCTGGCAATAATCAATCTGACTGGTTTTCAATGCCGCTTCCACCATAGGGTGAAATTCGGTAATCAATTCAGCCACGGTAAAAGGTTTCACCACCTTATTATCGCCACCTTTGGCAAACAACAACATGTCATTCACTTGCTTCTCTAAGTCATGCAATCTATCCATAAGCTTAGATTGAAAACGCGTTTTTGTTGCCGGCGGCAGATTCGGCGCGGCAAGGTTTGATGCATACAGCATCGCACTAGATAACGGCGTACGGACCTGATGAGCAAGCGAAGCCACCATTCGACCTAACGAAGACAAGCGTTGAAGATCACTCACTCGAGACTGCAATAGACGAGTTTCTGTCAGGTCGGTAATCAAAATCAGCTGACCTGTAGTAGAGGCTGAAATGGCCAAACGTACCTTTCGACCGTTCTTTAATGAGATCTCATGACCATCATCGTCTTTTGGGTCGAAGGCACTTTGAATCACTGAAAACCACTTCTCACCAACCAACTCAACCCCAAGGATACGGTGCGCTTCAGGGTTCGCTTCTCTTACTTCGCCATGAGTATCTAACAAGATAACCCCTGCAGGCATTACATCGAGTACTTGCTTATAGCGTTCAACCTGCTGCTCAACAGAATCTAGGTGTGATTGATTTTCTGGTTCGTTCGATACGTGCATGTCAAAAATTTGCCTCAAATACTAAAACAGCCTGAGACGTATAACACGAGTCAGGCTATTTGCTATATTTATCACATAGTTAAGCAAGCAACAACTCGACTATGGTTTATCTGTTCACTTAGCTAGAATTGCCAAATAGCTAAAAAGTGTGTGCTAGTTTTTCGTTTTCATCTAAAACTGGACACTATCGCTGCAAGTTATATTTACGCATTTTTTCAACCAGAGTGGTTCTGCGCATTCCAAGCATGTCAGCAGCACGGGCAACAATGCCTCCTTGCGCTTCCAAGGCTTGATTGATCATATTCACTTCCATATCCGCGAGTAACTCTTTCAGGTTAACCCCTTCTGGCGGTAACTCTTGAGGTGCATTGGCGTTGTCAGCAAGTTCATCTTGCTGATCAAAGCTGAAATCTTCTGCGAACAAGTCGGAAAGTGCATCACGCTCTTGCTCTTCTTCAGATACAAAGCTATTAAACTCAGGCTGGAACTCAGGAATATCGCTGTATCGATATTTAGTTGGAAGGTGATTCACATCAACCAAGCTGTTTGGATACAGGATAACCATTCGCTCAACCAGGTTCGCTAATTCACGAACGTTACCTGGCCAGTAGTGCTCCATTAGAGAGTTAATCGCACGAGCGGTAAAGCAGATAGGCATGCTGCCTTCCGCTTCCATTCGAGTCATCAACTCTTGAAGCAACAGTGGAATATCTTCTTTACGGTCCTGAAGCGCCGGCATTTCGATTGGGAATACGTTCAAGCGGTAGTAAAGATCTTCACGGAACAAATCATCATCGATCATATCTTCAAGGTTGCGGTGGGTTGCCGCAATCACACGAACATCAGCTTGTATGGTGCTGTTACCACCGACGCGTTCAAAGCATCGCTCTTGCAGTACACGCAACAACTTAACTTGCATCGCCATTGGCATATCGCCAATTTCATCAAGAAACAGTGTGCCACCCTCAGCCAATTCAAAACGACCTTTACGTGCGGTAATCGCACCAGTAAACGCGCCCTTCTCATGACCAAACAATTCACTCTCAAGTAAATCTGGTGGGATAGCACCACAGTTTACCGGCACGAAAGGCCCAGTACGACGTTTAGAGTGATAGTGAATATTACGCGCTACAACTTCTTTACCGGTACCAGATTCACCAAGAATCAGCACGTTCGCTTCCGTAGAAGAGACTTGTTCAATTAAGTGACGTACTTCTTGAATGCCAGCACTTTGTCCTACTAGGCTACGAAATAGAGTGTTCTTGCGTGCCGAAGACACCACTTGAACACCTTTGCGACCTAAGAAGTCTTTACAGTGTCTTAATGCATCACTTAATTGAGGGTAGTTAAGCGGAAGTTCAAGCTCACCAACATAGTTAGTCAACTCGTCAACCGGGTGATTGTTTTTGCCAATCACCAGTAAAGGGATGTGATTGGCGTGAACAAGCTTTTCATTCAGTAATGCGTTGAAGCCTTTACCTTTAATGGTACCAATAATGCAGCCGGCCCACTGTAGTGACCAGTCAACTTTACGTGCTTGTTCAGAGCTGATTACTTCGCAGCTCTCTCCTACAAACTCTAATATTGTGCTTAAATTGTGACGATCTTGAGCGCTATCGTCGACGACAAGCAGTTTTGCCAAACCTTGCATAAGTAGGAATTATTGCCTTTATTTTGGTGCGATGCGGAAAAACGGTGAGCGACGTAGTCTATAAAACAATGAAAAGTATCAATGATTATGGTCTACGTGGACAAATTTAGGAAATCAGCAACGAAAAAAGCCATTAGGCTATCTAATGGCTTCTATTTTATTTGATTAAAAAAATAAGGCAACCAACCAATTAAGGGATATGAGATTGGTTAAAACTGCAATTTTTCTTTAAATACCTACGTCAGCAGACGTCAAGTTGTGATATTCGTTCGGAATTTGGTCCCAAGCGCTCTTAATTTCGCGAATAATATCGATAACATCATCAATAGGCTGTGGGTCATTTTTGTGATTTGCCGCAGAAATTTGCGTGATCATGAACTCATAAAGTTGATCTAGGTTTTTCGCAATATCGCCACCATCGTCCATAGATAGGCAACTGCGTAGGCTAATAATGATATCTAGAGCCTTACCAAGTCGCTCACCTTTCACCGGGATGTTACCCGCTTGCATTGCCGCTTTACCTTGAATCAAACGCTCGATAGCACCTGCCATTAGCATCTGTACAATCTTATGCGGTGAGGCAGCCGTTAGCTGACTATCCACTGATACCTTTTTATATGCCTGTAAAGAACCGCGCATAGTAAACCTCTTCTATAAAAACTTTTTGTATTGTTGAACTGATTTAGCACCGTGACGATATTTGTGTAGGGCCTTACCTACTCGACTCGTCTCAGACTGCATCAATTCGACTAATTTTCTGGTTCTGATAATGGCTTCAAACCATTCAGAACTTTGCTTAACGTCGGGGTGTGAGTCGATTATTTGAAGCACGTTTTGCAATAACTGTTCTCTGTTATCGACAAGCAGCGTTATTTCTTCAGCATTAATTTCACTAAATTCAAGCTTAGAGAGAATTAATTGATCGAGTTCACAAAGCTCTTTTAGCTGGCTATTCATCTATTAGCCCAACGCATTCATCATACTGCCCAACTGAGATTGCATCTTACTGGTCGCATCTTGCATGGCCGTGAACTTAGAGTGGGTACGGCTCTCAAGGCTGTCCATGCGGCGGTCAAGCGCGCTTTGGTCATCTGCTAGGCGGTAATTTTGCTCGACCAAGCTCTTTTCTCGAGTACGGATTGAACCCGTGATACCTGTAATGCCTTGAATCGCGTCTTCCACTTTTTTGGCGAAGCCGTTGTTGCCACCAAAGAACTCACCCAACTTATCAAAGTTATTGTTAAGTTGACGGTCAAGCATGTCGTAGTTGATTTCTAACGAGCCTTGTCTTGTGGTCGTGATACCAAACTCGGTCAAAGATTTTAGGTTATCAGGTGCGCCTTCAATGCTTGATGAGAACACACCTTTTAATCGTGAGTCGGCGTTACGCACGGTACTGTCACCAGACAGCGGGCCTTTTTGGCCAGTCGTTGGGTCAACACCCGCCAAGTTTTTAGACACTTGGTAAAACTGATTATAAGAATTAACAAAAGCTTCAATGTCTTGGCGAACACTATTACGGTCGTACTCCACACCAATTTCTGCCGGCGGCTTATCTTTAGGTGTTTTTCCTTTTACCGTAATATCGATGCCTTCCACGGCATCTTCAATCACATTGTTGTTACTTGAGAGCTGAGCAACGCCATCCAAGACAACCATTGAATCTTGTCCGGCTTGAACTTCCGTCATACCACTGTAGGTATCGAAAGACTCTTGAGCCTGAGCAAGATCAGCTTGTGCTTTATCGACCTTCTCTAATTGCTCACGCTCTTCCGGATCGAGTTTGGCACGTTCAATTTTTTTGGCTTGTTCAGCGGTCAATTCGCCTTTTTGAACTTTCTCAGCGAGCTCTGCTTTTTCTTGTGAGATCTTTTCTTCGATACGAGCTTGTTCAGCCTCTAGCTTTTGCTGGGCTTCTTTTGGCGTCACGTAAGAATCTGTCAACGTACCTGAAGCAGCATTTGACCACCCCGGCACATCAGGAGCTTTCTCTATCGCTTTTTCATCAAGCTCAAGTTCAGGTGTGTAGTAAGAATCAAGAAGCGTACCAGATGCAGTTTCCGTCCAACCTGGGATATTGTCTTCCGGCATGACAGATTTTGCCGCTTTAGCTGCATCAAGGGCAGCTTGTCCGTCGGCGGCGGCTTGCTCACCGTAGCTAAGGCTTTGAGAGCCTTCATCAGCTAATGAAGTAGCGTCGGTCTGGGATGCAGGAAGGGCATTACCGTCTTCATCGATTGTTTCACTCGCATTTGGATCATCGTTCGAAATTACGTCATCAACGAGTTGTGCGGCTTTTCCTGCAGGAGTTAGAGCAAGAACATCTTGAGCTGCAAGGCGCGCTTTCTCTAAAGCTTTAACGCGCTCTTCAAGAGTTTTGTATTCGAGTTTTTTTAGGGGATTAGCGGCATCTGACTCAACGTTGATGCTGATCTGCTGGTCTGAACCAGACTGATTCGAGGCAACGATAAGTCGTGGGCCTTCAACATCGTTGATAATAGATGCACGAACGCCTGGGTTGCTATCTGCACCGTTTATACTGCGAACAACATCGATAAGTTTCGATCTGTCGCCAACTTGCACATCAAAGCTGTCATCACCAAGCGAAACCTGCAGCTTACCTGGGCCAAATTTCATGTCCTCTGACAGTACATCAGAAGCCACTTTATGGCTTTGGGCAAGCTGCAACACATCGATGGCATATTTGCCAGCGATCGCTTCGGTAGTCGCGGTTGCAGAGACAAGAGCTTCATCAGTACTTTCCACTGTTCGCACAGCGAAAGCTTTTTCCTGACGAAAGTTTGTCATCAGGTTTTTCATCGAATCGAGGGATTCTCTGAGTCTTCCATAGGCACTAATGCTGGTATCGATTCGCGTTCGTTCATTGTCAATTCGTTGCTGTTTAGGTACACGCTCCGAATCAACAATTTTGCTGACCATGGAATTGATATCCATGCCAGACGAAATCCCCATTGGGCCAAAACTCATTAAACCACCTCAATAATACGACTTAAACCTTCACCTCAAATATTCGACTATTTGAGTTTTGGGCTGCTAGGCGTCTTAGAATTTCAAGCATTTCTTCATCGGGTATTTGGCGAATAATATCACCGGTTGTGGTCTCATAAATGGTCACCACATCCCTACCCGACTCTTCATCGACCTTAAAGGCAACACCCTTATTGAGGGAGGAGATAAACTCGTTTACCTTCTCCACCATTTTGACTCGCTCTTCATCATTTAGCTCTTGTCTATGTTGAGCTAATTGAATCGCTGCTTCGGTAGCTTCCTCTTTCGATTTCTCTACCTTGCCATAAGATGTTGCTTCTTTTAGTCGCGAAATACTCGACGCACTACTACCTTCATCGCTTGCAATTTTAATGCCATTAGGTGAGCCATAAGGCTGGATGTTCGATGCGTTGGATGATATTTCCATAACACTCTCCCTCCCTCCTTTATGAGCCATACAGTAAAACTCTACCCAGAGTAGAGTTTACCGCTACTTACCGAGGTAAGTTTAGCCCAATAAGCTTAGAGCTGCTGATGGTGATTGTTTTGCTTGAGCTAGGATAGAAGTACTCGCCTGTTGTAGGATTTGAGACTTAGTCATAGCCGTTGTTTCTTTCGCGTAATCGGTATCTTTGATACGGCTCTTAGACGCATTAACGTTTTCGTTAATGTTATCTAAGTTGCTAATTGCATGGTCAAAACGGTTTTGGAAAGCACCAAGAGATGCGCGGTTACTATCAACAGATTTTAGTGCGCCATCAATGATAGATACAGCTTCGTTTGCACCTGCAACCGATGTTACGTCGATATCGTTAACAGTAACGTCTTTACCTGCACCGATACCTAGTTCACCAGCAAGACTGCCACCGAACTCGACATCACCATCAACTTTTTGGCTTGAAGCGAAAAGTTGCAGTTTACCGCCTTCGCCTACCGACGCTTTAACATCTTGGCTTTGACCGTTGATGTAAGTTGCTAGCTCTTCCATATCGTTGCCTTCCTTCGCAGAAATAGACAACTCTTGTGCTTCACCAAACTTATCGTTGTATTTGATTGTTAAGTCAGCACCAGCACCTACACGCCAAGAAGCATCTTTGCCTTCTGTAACGCCGTAGCTCTTACCACCCATGTCTTGAGTGTCGGTACGCATGTTGTTCATAGTCAGCATTACTGCTTCACCAGAATCTGCACCGATTTGGAAAGATTGGCTGCCGTAAGTACCGTTAAGAAGCTTATTACCACCAAAAGAGGTCGTTTCAGCAATACGGTTAAGTTCTGTATTTAGAGCAGAGACTTCTTCTTGGATCGCAACACGTTCAGATTTGCTGTTTGAACCATTTGAAGATTGAAGAGAAAGGTCACGCATACGTTGCAGAATGTTGGTTGACTCATTCATTGCACCTTCAGCTGTCTGTGCAATAGAGATACCGTCATTCGCGTTTTTCACAGCCATATCTAGGCCACGGCTTTGCGACGTTAAGCGGTTAGAGATTTGTAGGCCAGCAGCATCATCTTTTGCGCTATTGATTTTATAGCCAGAAGACAAACGCTCCATTGATTTTTGAGTACCTTCAGCCGCGCTATTTAGGTAGCGCTGAGCCGTCATTGCAGACACATTTGTGCTTACATTAATCGCCATAGTTGATCTCCTTTAGGCATTTTTAATGTACTTATGTGACTCTCACCTCACACAAATACATGTCAATTTTGTTTATGCACCAGTGTCTCTCTCACCTTACATTGGTACATATCATTTCTCTCAATCCCTTTAACGGCCCCTTAATTAGAAGCTTTAATAAAAAATGCGCTTTTTTTCATATTCTTTTCAACAACAAAGGAAAGTGTGATCGGGCTTCAATTAATAGGGCGACATTCGCTAAAGTTTCCCGTTTTCTTGATTATTGAGCGTGGTGTTGAATATAAAACCAAAAGAGATCCCTGAGATCTCGTTCTATTCGATTCTGGGATGACGATGAATCTTCTCATCGACCAATAAGTAGCTCGTCACTCCCTAGAATGATAAGCGAGAACTAAACAAGTCCGCTCATTAAAAGTCAGATTCCTGATACCTCGTTTTACTCGGTTCTGGAATGACGAAAGGTAGCTTCGGTACAATAAGCGATGAAATTATCATTTCCCGATCCCGTCATTCCCTACAGTGAGGAACGAGCGTGATAGGGAATCTCGCTTTCGCTTCTGTTTACCCGCACTACACTTTTCCAAATACACCTTCACCAAATTTCAGGCAATAAAAAACCCAGCCGAAGCTGGGTCTGTTTAGCGCTCATCTCTCACCACGAGCTAATTTGTGGAAGCCTAACGTTAACGCTTATGATCAAAAATACTTATGGTCAACGTGGCCTTTCAATCGATTAACCTAGTAAGCTAAGTGCCGAGTTCGGTG
>NZ_MCSD01000002.1:0-167341 GCF_002872555.1 Vibrio sp. 10N.286.55.E10 | reverse complement strand
TCTCTCCACCCCTGCCATATACGAAGCCTCAGCAGAAATGCTGAGGCTTTTTTACATCTGTTACTTCTACGAAGCAATGTTGGGAGCTGGATCGCCAGCCCGGTCTAATCTCCGGAGTGCCGGCCCAGTCCACCCCTGTCATATTTAAGGCTCTAGCAGAAATGCTAGAGCCTTTTTGCTTTCTGAATCTAAGATACGCTATTAGTAAGCCGCGGATTTCCCGAATTACTAAAATAGAGGATGCAGGAATTTCGAATCTCTCCACCCCGCCATATCAAAGCCTCAGTAGAAATGCTGGGGCTTGTTTACGTCTGTTGCTTTGCCAGCTAGCTCGAATCTCCGGAGGGACCCAAGTCCACCCCAGGCTAGACTGCGCGTCCCGTAGAAATGCTAGAGCCTTTATTATTCCTGTCATCTTTAGAAGTTACACTGGAAATACCAAGTGCTCCTTTAGCTATCTCTATCTACTCAACCTCTTGAACTCCTGCTTTGTATAGCCTTGTCGAATATGAAGACTTAGTTCAAAACCAGAGCTTTCTGATCAACACTCATTTTGCTCTGCAGTTTTGCTAATTAATAACTAGCGATATTAACGCTATTTAAGCGAGACGTTGAGTCCTGTTGTTTTTGTTTCCACATGAAAGGTGAAGCCTTTCATCTGGCACTTATACAATCTTGAGAGTGGTTTATTGGGTAGACTCGCGACTGCGAATAGGAACTAGTTCTCTGTATGGTTGAACTTCCTGAAAGAGTTCTGGCCAAATCTAGTGTTTACCCTACATTGAGATTTTTGATTACTCCAATATCAGTACATCAAATGTCCTAGATACGATCGATGTGCTACATATACCTTTAGCTAGAGCTTCAGTGAGAAAATTGGTAAGTCTGATTTTCATCAGGTATAAAAAAGGCTACCTAAATTAGGCAGCCTAGTTTAATTTTTTAGATGTTAATCTAGCTCTTTCTCAGCTTGCTTCGCTTTTTCTATCATAGGAGTGATCGTCGAGCCCTGAACGAGAATCGAGAACACTACTACGGCATAGGTCATAACAAGGATTATCTCTTTAACATCTATTGCCTTATCTTCTATTACCCAGATACCTGAAGGGATTGAAAGTGCCATCGCTAGAGCTAGACCACCACGCAAGCCACCCCAAGTTAGAATCTTAATCGACCATGGGTTGTAAGTTCTAAAGCGTTTAAATCCGATGTAAGACAAGAAAACACTCAAGTAGCGTGCACTCAATACTAGAGGGACTGCGAATGCCATTAAGATCCAGTCTTCTTGGTGGAATTTGAATAGCAGCATCGACATACCAATTAATAGGAATAATACGCCGTTTAAGAATTCATCTATTAATTCCCAGAAATGATCTAGGTGATCTTCACTCTCTTTTGAGAATCCGATAAAGCGAGTCCAGTTACCAATCATGATACCTGATACCACCATTGCTAATGGTCCTGATACATGTAGAACTTCAGCAAACGCATAACCAGCAGTTGGGATGCCGATCGTCAATAGTAACTCCATCGAGTGGTCATCGGTGTTGCTGATTAGGTAGTGGAATACGAGACCTAAAACAAAACCGTAGACAATGCCGCCAATCGCCTCTTGAACGAATAACATGGTGACACTACCGACAGTCGGTGCTTCTGTACCGAATGCGATAGTAAATAAGGTTACGAAGATAACCAAACCAAAACCATCGTTAAATAGAGACTCTCCCTCGATTTGAGTAGAGATTCGTCTTGGCGCATCGAGTTTCTTTACGATGGCTAGCACGGCAATGGGATCGGTAGGGGAGATTAGAGAGCCAAACAGTAGGCAGTAAATTAGATCAAATTGAATACCAATAAACTGACAGAACCCGTACAGCACAAAACCGATAAAGAATGTTGAAAACAGCGTTGCACCTAATGCGAGTACTGTTATTTCCCACTTCTGGTCTTTTAGGTTTGGTAATTTAATCCCCAAACCACCGGCAAAGAGCAAGAACCCCAAGATTCCCTTAAGTAAGAAATCTTCAAAGTTGATACTGGCAACGGTTTCTGAGGCGATGTCAGCCAATTGGAACCAATTGTTTTGTCCCGCAATGATAATCAATAGAGATAACATCATTGAGCCAGCTGTGATGGCGATGGTTGTCTGCATTTTACCAATTTTGGTATTCACGAAAGCAATAAGCATGGCTGCAGCGGACAAGAAGCATAAGGTGTAATAGACCGACATTGGGATTCCAACATGTAACAAAGTATGAATATGAATTTTCGTTGTCTCATGCTCAAATAGCAAACATTTTTTTGTCATGAGTCGGTAATCAATTTCCTTTTTTAGACGTCTAGACTCCTTTTTAATGTGTGATAGGATGGAGGGATAATTAAAGGAATGAGGTTGTACCGTGGGAAGTAATGTAAGGCAAAAGATTGACGCTCTGTTGAAGCAACGAATTTTACTGATTGATGGTGGCATGGGCACCATGATTCAGGATTATAAATTGGAAGAGCAAGACTATCGTGGTGAACGCTTTGCTGATTGGCACAGTGACTTAAAGGGCAACAATGACCTTTTAGTTCTTACACAGCCTAAGCTTATCAAAGATATCCATTCAGAATACTTGGAAGCTGGGGCTGACATCCTCGAAACCAATACCTTTAACGCTACAACCATCGCTATGGCCGACTATGATATGGAAAGCCTTAGTGAAGAAATTAACTTTGCTGCTGCCAAGCTTGCTCGTGAAGCGGCTGATGAATGGACCGCAAAGACCCCAGAAAAGCCTCGCTTCGTCGCGGGTGTATTAGGTCCAACTAACCGAACTTGTTCTATCTCGCCTGATGTAAACGATCCAGGTTATCGAAATGTTAGCTTTGACGAGTTAGTTGAAGCTTATTCTGAGTCGACTCGCGCGCTTATTAAGGGCGGTTCAGACTTAATTCTTATCGAAACTATCTTCGATACGTTGAACGCGAAAGCGTGTGCTTTTGCGGTTGAATCCGTTTTCGAAGAAGTGGGCATTACTCTACCTGTTATGATCTCCGGTACCATTACTGATGCTTCAGGTCGTACGCTTTCAGGTCAGACGACAGAAGCATTCTACAACGCACTTCGTCATGTAAAACCTATCTCATTTGGATTGAACTGTGCATTAGGTCCTGATGAACTGCGAGAGTACGTTGGTGAGATGTCTCGCATCTCAGAATGTAACGTTTCCGCTCACCCTAATGCAGGTTTGCCTAACGCATTTGGTGAGTATGACCTTTCGCCTGAAGATATGGCTGAGCACGTTAAGGAATGGGCTGAAAGTGGCTTCTTGAACCTAATTGGTGGCTGTTGTGGTACTACTCCAGAGCATATCCGCCAAATGGCTGAGGCAGTTGAAGGTGTAACGCCGCGTCAATTGCCGGATTTACCTGTTTCTTGCCGTCTTTCGGGACTAGAGCCACTGACGATAGCTAAAGAATCTTTGTTCGTGAACGTGGGTGAGCGTACTAACGTTACCGGTTCTGCCCGCTTTAAGCGCCTTATTAAGGAAGAGCTTTACGACGAAGCCTTGAGTGTTGCTCGAGAGCAAGTTGAGAACGGTGCTCAAATTATCGATATCAACATGGATGAAGGGATGCTAGACGCTGAGGCGTGTATGGTTAAATTCCTTAATCTATGTGCGTCAGAACCAGAAATCTCGAAAGTGCCAGTCATGGTCGACTCTTCTAAGTGGGAAGTTATCGAAGCTGGTCTGAAATGTATTCAAGGCAAAGGTATCGTTAACTCAATCTCTCTAAAAGAAGGCAAAGAGAAGTTTGTTGAGCAAGCCAAATTAGTTCGTCGTTATGGTGCAGCTGTCATTGTGATGGCGTTCGATGAAGTCGGGCAGGCTGATACTCGAGAGCGTAAAGTCGAGATCTGTACCAATGCCTACAACATTCTTGTTGATGAGGTTGGCTTCCCACCTGAAGACATTATTTTTGACCCGAACATCTTCGCGGTTGCTACTGGTATTGATGAACATAACAACTATGCGGTCGATTTCATCGAAGCTGTAGGGGATATCAAGCGTGATCTCCCTCATGCGATGATCTCTGGTGGTGTATCGAACGTGTCGTTCTCATTCCGCGGTAACAATTACGTTCGTGAGGCAATCCACGCAGTATTCCTATATCACTGTTTTAAAAATGGTATGGATATGGGCATCGTAAACGCTGGTCAACTGGAAATTTACGATAATGTTCCAGAAGATCTGCGTGATGCTGTTGAAGATGTTGTATTGAACCGTCGTGATGATTCGACTGAACGATTGCTTGAAATGGCGACCGAATACCTAGAGCGTGCTGTCGGTAAGGTTGAAGATAAATCTGCTCTAGAATGGAGAACTTGGCCTGTAGAGAAGCGCTTAGAGCACTCTTTGGTTAAAGGTATCACCGATTTTATCGTTGAAGATACCGAAGAAGCTCGCGTTAATGCCTCTCGCCCTATCGAGGTGATTGAAGGCCCTCTAATGGACGGCATGAACGTTGTCGGTGACCTATTTGGTGAAGGTAAGATGTTCTTACCACAGGTTGTAAAGTCTGCGCGTGTTATGAAACAAGCGGTTGCCCACCTAGAACCATTCATCAATGCATCGAAAGAAGTGGGCGCAACTAACGGTAAGATTCTATTAGCGACCGTTAAAGGTGACGTACACGATATTGGTAAGAATATCGTTGGCGTGGTTTTACAGTGTAATAACTACGAGATCATCGATTTAGGCGTAATGGTTTCTTGTGAGAAGATTCTCAAGGTCGCAAAAGAAGAGAATGTCGACATTATTGGCCTGTCTGGACTGATTACACCGTCTCTTGATGAAATGGTACACGTTGCCAAAGAGATGGAAAGACAAGGTTTTAAGCTTCCTCTATTGATCGGCGGCGCAACTACATCTAAAGCGCACACTGCGGTCAAGATTGAACAAAATTATTCAGAACCTGTTGTATACGTAAATAATGCCTCGCGCGCTGTAGGTGTGTGTACTTCACTACTTTCTGATGAATTGAAGCCCGCTTTCGTTGAGAAGCTAGATATCGACTATGATCGCGTTCGAGACCAGCACAATCGTAAGAAGCCGCGCACTAAGCCTGTCACACTTGAAAGAGCTCGTGCCAATAAAGTCGCTATCGATTGGGATGCGTATACGCCACCGGCACCCGCTAAGCCGGGAGTTCACATCTTCAATGATTTTGATGTAGCTACTCTGCGTCAGTACATCGATTGGACTCCATTCTTTATGACATGGTCATTGGTTGGTAAGTACCCTGCGATCATTGATCATGAAGAAGTGGGTGAAGAAGCAAAACGTTTATTCAAAGATGCCAATGATTTACTGGATCGCGTAGAGAAAGAGAAGCTGCTTGAAGCGCGTGGTATGTGTGCCATGTTCCCAGCGAACAGTGTTGGTGATGATATTGAAGTGTATACCGATGAATCTCGTACCGAAGTTCTAAAAGTTCTACACAACCTTCGTCAACAAACAGAGAAACCAAAAGGCTTTAACTATTGCCTGTCAGATTACATTGCGCCAAAAGAAAGCGGTAAAGCGGATTGGATTGGTGGCTTTGCGGTAACCGGTGGTATTGGTGAGCGAGAGCTGGCTGATGAATACAAAGCGAAAGGCGATGACTACAACGCAATCATGATTCAGGCGGTTGCTGACCGATTGGCTGAAGCGTTCGCAGAGTATCTGCATAAAGAAGTGAGAAAGGATATTTGGGGCTACTCGCCAGATGAGGATTTGTCTAACGACGATTTGATTCGAGAGAAATACCAAGGTATTCGTCCAGCTCCAGGTTACCCTGCTTGCCCAGAGCATACAGAGAAAGGCACGTTGTGGGAGCTGATGGACGTTGAAAAGGCAATCGATATGTCATTAACGACAAGCTACGCGATGTGGCCTGGTGCCTCAGTGTCTGGTATGTACTTCTCACACCCTGATGCTAGATACTTTGCTATTGCTCAGATTCAACAGGATCAAGTGGATAGCTATGCTGACCGCAAAGGTTGGGACATGTTAGAAGCCGAGAAGTGGTTAGGTCCAAACATTAACTAGTTTGAATCTATAACGAGCTTTGATTCGTAAAGTTAAAAAGAGAAAGGGTTGCTGAATGGCAACCCTTTTTGTATTTGTGATTTAGTTATTTATCTGTCGATGATAAACGGACTTTCTATTCAAATAACTCTTGGTGTAGTTTTTGAATCGCCAACTTAGAAACAGATTCATCTAGCAAGAAACACAGGTTGTGTGGGCTTGCTCCGTAACAAATCATGCGTAGGTTGAAATCTTCAAGAGTGCCGAATACCTGCTTCGCATAGCCTTTGCTTTCGCTCATGTTGTTACCAATAAGCGCAACAAGGCATAGGTCGTGCTCAATATCGACAGAACACAGCTCTTCAAGCTCAAGACGAGCGGCTTCAGGTAACTCAGGAGCACCACCTGAAGTGTCTGTTTGATCCAGAGTGAGTGACACACTGATCTCTGAGGTGGTGATAAGATCGACCGAGATCTTATGTTTAGCAAGGATCTCGAATACCTTTGCCAAGAAGCCATAGGCATGGAACATGTTAGCGCTGCGGAGTGTAACCATAGTTTGGTTGCAGCGTAGGGCAAGCGCTCTAAATAGAGGGGAGCTTTCAACTTCTTGACGAATCCAAGTTCCACCGAGCTCTGGTGCTTTAGAAGAGCCGACAAATACTGGGATTTGGTGGCGCAGTGCAGGTACTAGAGTTGATGGGTGTAAGATCTTCGCACCAAAGTTTGCCATTTCCGATGCTTCACTAAAGCTGATCTCTGGGATAGGAGAAGCTTTAGGTGCAATACGAGGATCAGTGGTGTAGATCCCCGGAACATCCGTCCAGATTTCTAAACCAATCGCCTGTACAGATTCGGCAATCAATGCTGCTGAGTAATCACTGCCACCGCGGCCTAAAGTCGTGGTGTTACCTTCGCTATCAGCACCGATAAAACCTTGGGTCACGACAACTTGTTGTTGGCAAAGTGGCATAAGTTTCTGTTGCGCTAGAGCGGCAATATCTTCGAGTTGAGGTTCGGCTTTACCAAAATCATCATTAGTGCGCATCACATCTCTGATATCAAAGCGAACTGCAGGAGTGCCTCGTTCACGGATGATCTGAGCCAAGATGTGTGTCGACATCAACTCGCCACATGCGACAAGGTGATCAGTCAGTTTAGTGCTTGTTTGGAATGATGCAGCCTCTGCAGCGCTCGCAATGTCATCAAGAATGCTATGAACTTCTTTTTCGATGCTGATTGGGTCTGCGAGTTGGTCAAGAATTGCGTCATGAATGTTCGCTAATTGGGTCATCAATTCCTGACGACGAGCTTTGTCTTGAACACCATTTGCCAGTTCAACCAGCAAGTTAGTGACACCAGAGCATGCACTACTCACGACCAGTTTCGTGTTTGAGTTGTTTTCAATAATGACAGCACAGCGGCTCATTGCTTCAAAGTTGGCAACACTTGTACCACCAAACTTAGCGACATTAAAAGAACCAGCTACATTAGATGCACTCACGATATATCTCCCACGACTTCCTAAAATAAAATTACGGTTGGGTAATCCAACGTCCGATGTTTTTCGAAGAGAGTTTTAGAGCAAAAAGAGAGGAATTATTAGAATAGTAACCTCAGAAGCTCTTCACCATATAGAAATGGCGACAGTTGACGGGATTCAGCCCGCTCAACCGATAATAAAGGTCCTGCATTCTTTTATTATCTCGGCACTGCTCCCCATAAATGTTTTGTATTGGAAATGCGGTTCCACAAAACACCTGCCTGGGCAGTGCTCCTCTTCTGCTAGATAGCCATTTCATTGAACGTGTTTGCGGTAACAATGTCAATCCGTAACTTGAGATAATTGAAAAATAATTTTAACAATTATGTGACAGTGGTTTGACCTCAATACTTATGGCTAATTGCTGAGGTAATCAATTTGCTTTAGGGTGGATTGTTCACAACATTAACGTAAGGGATGTACATGTCTAATTTAACACTCACTACTGCTATCGATAGCTTTTATCCACCACACCGAACGTTAATGGGACCAGGTCCTTCTGATATCTCACCTCAGGTACTGCAGGCTCTAAGCCGTCCGACGATTGGTCACTTAGATCCGCTTTTTATTGCGATGATGGATGAGCTTAAACAGCTTCTTAAATACGCTTTTCAGACTGAAAACGAATTTACGATTGCCGTTTCTGCACCGGGCAGTGCGGGTATGGAGACCTGTTTTGTTAACTTGATTGAGCCTGGTGAAAAGGTGATTGTTTGTCGTAACGGTGTCTTCGGTGAGCGTATGCGAGAAAACGTGGTGCGCTGTGGTGGCGAAGCCATCCTTGTTGATGACGAGTGGGGCAAGCCCGTTTCAGTTGAAAAGGTAGAACAAGCATTGGCAGAAAACCCCGATGCTGTTGCGGTTGCATTTGTGCATGCAGAGACATCAACTGGAGCGCTATCTGATGCTCAAGCTATCTCAGCTATCGCTCGTCAGTTTGATGCGTTAACGATTGTCGATGCAGTGACATCACTTGGTGGTGTGCCATTGCTGGTTGATGAGTGGCAGCTAGATGCGGTTTATTCTGGCAGCCAAAAGTGTCTGTCTTGTGTGCCAGGGCTATCTCCGGTGACTTTCTCTCAGCGTGCCGTTGATAAAATGAAAGCCCGCCAAGCTCCAGTGCAAAGCTGGTTCTTAGATCAAAGTTTAGTATTAGGTTACTGGAGCGGAGAAGGTAAGCGCAGCTACCACCATACCGCACCTGTAAATAGCCTCTATGCTCTGCATGAGTCGCTGGTTTTGTTGAAAAATGAAGGCTTAGATAATGCGTGGTCTCGTCATCATGCGATGCACCAGGAGCTTAAAGAAGGCGTAGAAGCTCTAGGGTTAAAGTTTGTGGTTGATGAAGAGAGTCGCCTGCCGCAGCTGAACGCACTTTATTTCCCTGAAGGAATTGATGAAGCTAAGATCAGAACGCAGCTTTTAGAAGAATACAATCTTGAAATCGGTGCAGGGCTGGGCTCTTTGGCTGGTAAGGCATGGCGTATCGGCCTAATGGGTTACGGTGCTCGTAAAGAGAATGTTGCGCTGTGTCTCAAAGCGTTAAAAGATGTTCTGAAATAGTAGTGGCAATGAACTGAAATTAAAGAGAAAAGCGCCCGAGAGATCGGGCGCTTTTTTGTGTCTAACCGAAAGGTCAAAAATGGTGCTTCAGTTCCGAATTCTAAACATCACTCAGCAGATGAAACGGTATCTTCTGCTTGTGACACTTTCTTATACTGAACCTTTGAAAAGTCTCTATCTGGGAACAAGAAGCTTGCTTCACTACGAATTTGTTCCGCCTTGCTGTGATCCCCCAATCCTTGATAAGCAAGAATAAGGTTGCTGTAAAAAGCCGGCCTAGGCTTACTCTTGATGATCTCTAACGACCAGTCGATGTAAGGCTGGATAAGGCTCGGGTCTGCTTTATAGAGACCAATATTAAGGTATGTGCTGTATATGTCCCAATCATAGCGATCTTTCCAGACTACGGGGTTGGTTACTTGCTTAAGAATGTCTGGGTTTTTAGGCTTAGACAGCTCAAACTTAGTCAGGACATAGTTGGTATGCAGAGCGCTCAACATATAAAAACTGACCAAGATAGGTATTACTAAGCTCGATACTCGAAACAAGGTTTTACTGATGATACTGAACGGCTGTTGATAGTGTCGGGAAGAGCGTTGATCGACCCAGTAAATCAATATAATGAATGTTATCCAGTGAATCGCCGAGTGGTAAAAAGGATACTCAAGTTGAGAGTGCAAAAGGATTGGGATGAATAACGCGAGCAGGGCTAGACGCGTTCCCTTTGCAGAACTTGCTATGCGTGACATAACCAATATTGCAGCAATCAAGATTCCGATGATTGGTACTATGCCCCCTTCAACTCCCCAAAGCAGGAACTCATTGTGAGGGTGATCCATTGAAGGAAGGCCGGGATGATAGTTCGAGTTGAGTTGATGTTGGCGAGCCGTATACAAGGTGTACTCAGATTCAAATTTCCCGTAACCATAACCGGTAAATGGCTTTTCGATCATCATATCTAGAGCTTGTGGGAAGGTATAAGCTCGTGGGCTTTCTAGATTCACCTTCTTGCTAGCGATACTGTCTGTAGCACTGAGGTTAATAACCGTAAACGCAACAGCGATACCAACCACTACTGATATACACCATCCGTAGAAGCGTTTCTTGGTCGAGAATTTGTATAGATAAGGCAGAATGCAGACAAACCCAATGACGGCAGCTAACCATCCTGTACGTGATGCGATGATGATCAGCAGTGGCACGGTTAAAGTTGGGGTCAGATACAGTAAGAAAGACTCACTGATCTTATGGTTATATTTAGCGGGCTGCCTTGCTAAAAGGTAAGCTGAAAGCACAAAGCCCGTAGCAAGGAAGCTTGCCATTACATTCGGTTGTTGGAATATCCCATATGGTCGGTTTGCCGCTGTGTTGTAGCCAAATAGGTTGCCAGGCTCCAAGAAGAAATATTGCACATAGCCAAATAGTGCTTGTATGACAACAGCAAGCACAATGAACCACAACATGCGCTGCTTGTGCTTATTGCTGAATTTAAATTGCTGCAGCACGACGAATAATGCAAAGCCCGCCCACAATCCAAGCAAGCGTCCTGAAGCTCCTTGAGGAGCTGCATTGCTGTATAAAATGGGTAGTGTGAGTATGACGCAGCTTATCAACAAGCCAATCGTTAATTTTGAATACTTAAGTACTCGGTTGGTAGCGAGTTGGTAAAAGCCAATTGCTAGCGTGAAGCTTAGCGCCAGCCAAGTTGTTGGGTTAAATGATAACGCAAGCCCCGAGCCTCCAGGGTTAGGCATGAAAAAATGCATGGCTAACAAGAATACAACAGCTAAAGAAGCCAGAAATGCTTTGTTGAGTGGTAGCTGAGTGACCTGATTTTCTAGCTGGGTACCGCTAGTGTGTATTGTTGCCATAAATCCCTAACCTTATAAAAACAGAGCTTGTTCCTTCTGAAACAAGCTCTGTTACTTTAACATTTTTCTGTCTGCTCGCAGGGCGCTATTTTACACCTACTTCAAATTTAACATAGGCTTAAGGAAGCGAGCGGTGTGTGAACCTTCGACTAAAGCCACATCTTCAGGTGTACCTTCTGCAACAATCTCGCCACCACCTTGACCACCTTCTGGGCCAAGATCTAGGATCCAGTCTGCTGTTTTAACGACATCTAGGTTGTGCTCAATCACGACAACCGTATTACCGTGATCACGCAACCTATGTAGTACTGTTAACAGCTGCTGAATATCGTGGAAATGAAGACCTGTTGTTGGTTCATCTAGAATGTACAAGGTTTTACCTGTGTCTCGCTTCGATAGCTCACGCGCCAATTTAACACGCTGCGCTTCACCACCAGATAAGGTTGTCGCTGCTTGCCCTAAGCGAATGTAAGATAGACCCACGTCCATGAGTGTTTGCAGTTTACGAGCAATCACTGGAACCGGATTGAAGAACTCACGCGCATCTTCTACGGTCATTTCAAGGACTTCGTCAATGGTTTTGCCCTTGTAACGAACTTCTAGTGTTTCACGGTTGTAGCGTTTACCTTTACACACATCACACGGTACATACACATCTGGCAAGAAGTGCATCTCTACTTTGATTACGCCATCACCCTGACAAGCCTCACAACGACCACCACGCACGTTAAAGCTGAATCGACCTGGTTTATAACCACGAGATCGTGACTCTTGTGTGCCTGCGAATAATTCACGGATAGGTGTGAAGATCCCTGTGTAGGTTGCAGGGTTTGACCTTGGTGTACGACCGATAGGGCTTTGATCTATGTCTATCACCTTATCAAAATGTTCTAATCCTTTAATCTTTTTGTGTTGTGCAGGAACAGCAGTCGTGGCCCCGTTTAATTGAGTGTGGGCGACTTTGAAGAAGGTGTCATTGATTAGTGTTGATTTACCTGAACCTGATACACCCGTAATACAACTGAATAAGCCTACAGGAATTGTCGCGGTGACATTCTTTAGGTTGTTCCCCGTTGCGCCTACGATCTCTACGACCTTTTTCTTGTCGATAGGTGTTCTCTTTTCTGGCACTGCAATTTCTTTGGCGCCGCTCAGGTATTGGCCTGTCAAAGAGTTCGGGTTCTTGATGATGTCTTGCATGGTGCCTTCTGCTACCACGTGTCCACCATGCACACCTGCACCTGGGCCGATATCGATAACATGGTCAGCACAACGGATTGCGTCTTCATCATGTTCAACAACAAGCACCGTATTACCTAGATCTCTGAGGTGAACCAAAGTTTGCAGCAGACGTTCATTATCGCGCTGGTGGAGGCCAATCGATGGTTCATCCAGTACATACATAACGCCA
This sequence comes from Vibrio sp. 10N.286.55.E10, assembly GCF_002872555.1. Taxonomy (NCBI): domain Bacteria; kingdom Pseudomonadati; phylum Pseudomonadota; class Gammaproteobacteria; order Vibrionales; family Vibrionaceae; genus Vibrio; species Vibrio sp. 10N.286.55.E10. Next base: position 154,897 of record NZ_MCSD01000002.1, on the reverse strand, counting down.
ACTAAACCGGCACCGATTTGGCTCGCCAAACGAATACGTTGCGCCTCACCACCAGACAGCGTCTCGGCACTGCGTGATAGGTTAAGGTAGTTTAAACCAACGTTGACTAAGAAATGCAGACGATCATTGATCTCTTTCATCACTTTATCTGCGATCTGCCCACGCTGACCGTCTAATTTCAATTCTTGGAAAAATTGTAGTGCGTCAGCAATGCTCAGTTCAACGATTTCCGGCAGTGTTGTATCACCAATGAAAACATTTCGAGCCTCTAATCTTAAGCGAGTACCATCACAGCTAGAACATGATTTGGTTGATATATATTTGGCAAGATCTTCACGCACCGCGCTAGATTCAGTATCACGGTAACGGCGCTCTAAGGTATTTAATATTCCCTCGAATGGATGACGCTTAACTCGAATATCACCTCGGTCATTGATGTACTTGAATTCCACTTCAGTACGACCTGATCCTTTTAGAATGATCTCTTGAGTCTTTTTCGGTAGAGAATTAAATGGTGCATACAGGTCAAAACCATAATGTTCTGACAGCGATGTTAGCATTTGGAAATAGTAGTAGTTCTTTTGATCCCAACCTTTGATCGCACCTTCTGCGATACTTAGGTTCTCATCCAAAATCACTCGGCTTGGGTCAAAATACTGCTGAACCCCAAGACCATCACAAGTACCGCATGCCCCAGCTGGGTTATTGAAAGAGAATAGGCGAGGCTCTAGTTCCTGCATGCTGTAGCCACACTTTGGACAAGCGAAGTTAGCAGAGAATACGATCTCTTCTTGGTCTGTTTCATCCATCCAACCGACGACAGCGATGCCGCCAGATAGCTCTAATGTGGTCTCGAATGACTCAGCTAAACGCTGTTGAAGATCAGGACGAACTTTGAATCTGTCTACCACGACTTCAATGGTGTGTTTCTTATGAAGTTCAAGTGCTGGTGGATCGGATAGATCACAGGTTTCACCATCAATGCGCGCACGGATAAAGCCTTGTGCCGCTAAGTTTTCCAGTGTTTTAACATGCTCACCTTTGCGTTCTTTGACGATAGGCGCCAGTAACATCATTTTTGAGCCAGCTGGTAGTTCAAGTACCTTATCCACCATTTGGCTGATAGTTTGCGCAGCTAGAGGGATGTTGTGATCTGGACAACGAGGTTCGCCAACTCGCGCATACAGTAACCTAAGGTAATCATAGACTTCAGTAATAGTACCGACGGTTGAGCGGGGGTTATGTGACGTCGATTTTTGCTCTATCGAGATAGCTGGAGATAAACCTTCAATGTGGTCTACATCGGGTTTTTCCATAAGAGATAGAAATTGGCGAGCGTAGGCAGACAAAGACTCAACATAGCGACGTTGTCCTTCTGCGTAGAGAGTATCAAACGCAAGTGACGACTTCCCTGAACCGGATAGTCCAGTGATAACCGTGAGTTTATCGCGGGGAATCGTTAGGTTAACGTCTTTGAGGTTATGCGTACGAGCGCCTCTAATTTCTATTTTATCCATCTCAATAGACCATGTAATTTTAAGTGGCTAAAGTATTACATAGAGTGAGATTTGTGCAAAGTTTTACTGGATAAAAAAACAGTAAAACAAAAAAGGTGACTCATCGAGTCACCCTTTTACCATTCGAAACGCTAGTTATTAACCAGTCGTTATGCTTCTTTCTTTGTCGAGTGCTTACCTAGCTCAATTTGCTTTTGGTCTTTTTTGTATAGGTTTTCGAAGCAGTAGTTTGTTGCTTCGATATAACCTTCAACACTACCACAGTCAAAACGTTGGCCTTTAAATTTGTAAGCCAATACACAACCCGCTTTTGCTTGTTTTAACAATGCATCGGTAATCTGGATCTCGCCGCCTTTACCTGGTTCTGTTTGCTCAATTAGTTCAAAGATATCTGGAGTCAGAATATAACGACCAATGATCGCTAGGTTGCTTGGAGCAGTACCTTGTTCTGGCTTTTCTACCATGTCATCAACACGGAAAAGATCATCTTTAATCATTTCGCCTGAGATAACACCGTACTTGTGAGTTTCTTCTTCAGGAACTTCTTGTACAGCAACAATAGAACAGCGGAACTGTTTGTATAGCGCAACCATTTGAGCCAATACACCTTGTTGCTCGTTAACACAAAGGTCATCGGCAAGTACAACGGCGAATGGTTCATCACCTACAAGTTCGCGACCCGTCAAGATAGCGTGGCCAAGGCCTTTCATCTCACGTTGACGAATGTAGGTGAAGTTTGCTGCTTCAATCGTTTCACGGATATTAACCAATAGATCTTCTTTATTGGTACCGCTAATCTGGTGTTCAAGCTCGTAGTTTTTATCAAAGTGATCCATGATCGAGTGCTTACCACGTCCAGTAACGATGCACATTCCATCCATACCAGCTTCAATAGCTTCCTCTACACCGTATTCAATCAGAGGTTTGTTTACTACAGGCATCATTTCTTTAGGCATTGACTTGGTTGCAGGTAAAAAACGTGTACCGTAGCCAGCTGCCGGGAAAAGGCACTTTTTGATCATGATAAGACCCTTTATCTATAATAATTATTGATTCAACTGAGTTGTTGATATTTCTGAGGGCAACTCTAGCATAAGTTATGTCGAAAATTCAGCAACAATAGCCATGGTTTACTAGAGCTTCCCTCAAAATTATCGTCAGACTAAGAGGTGGGTCGATTATGCAAGCAGGTTCTGGTTTGCCCATGCTATCGCTTGAACTCTATTTTTTACCGCAAGCTTACGGAATATCTGATAGAGGTGAGATTTAACCGTGAACTCACTAATAAACAAGTCATCGGCGATTTGTGTGTTTGAAGACCCTGATTGAAGACAGCGAATCACCTGAATCTCACGAATGGTTAAATCAACATTGGTTGGTGTCGTGTTGGTATTGACCATATTGCGATAATAAAACAACAGTTGATTGGTTACCTTCCTTGGCAGCCAGTTATCGCCATCAATGACTTCTTGAAGACCACGAGCAATCTTGTCCTTTTGTTCAGTGTTGTAAAAGAGTCCTTTTAGTACCCCATAGGTAAGAAGCTCTGAGGTTGGAAGTTGCTGGGGGACATTGAATAAAATGATTTCGTGATTTTTCCACATAACAGTCAGGTTAGGACAAATAACCAGTAGTTGTGGTACCTCTCTGTAATCGACGAGTAAGATCCGGTTACTCTGCTTTCTATCAACTAGCATTAATTCGTCGGGTGTCATTTTGTAGAGAATAATAGATAAGTGCTTTTCTATCTCTTTTACATGTAGATAGGTATCGTTTGGGTCGATGCACAGAAAGTGTAAAGTGCGAGCGTATCTTGATTTTCTCATTGAAACGTCCTGTTTGAGTGGGATTAGATTCCACGTTGTCATGCAGGCTTTCGCTTCTCTAGCACCTTGATAGTGACTTGCGTTGAATATCAATTATCAAAGTAAATGAGTGGTTTGTAAGTGGAGAAAAAAGCAACATCGCTCTGAATATCATGATTTGTTACGTTTTTATTCTTTGTGGTGGAGTGAGAATAGGAAGCGATTTATCACAACAGAAAAGCATGCTATTCTTGTGCGCTAAAAATTTTCTGAGACTATGAATTTAGACGGAGCAAATCATGGCTAGCCGTGGAGTTAACAAAGTTATATTAGTGGGTAACCTAGGTAATGACCCTGAAATTCGTTACATGCCAAATGGCGGCGCAGTAGCGAACATTACCATTGCAACGTCAGAGTCATGGCGTGATAAAGCAACTGGCGAGCAGCGTGAAAAAACAGAATGGCACCGTGTTGCTCTGTTTGGCAAGCTTGCGGAAGTTGCTGGTGAGTACCTGCGTAAAGGTTCTCAAGTTTACATTGAAGGTCAACTTCAAACGCGTAAATGGCAAGATCAAAGCGGTCAAGATCGCTACACAACTGAAGTGGTTGTTCAAGGCTTCAACGGTGTAATGCAAATGCTTGGCGGCCGTGCTCAAGGTGGTGCTCCTGCTCAAGGTGGCATGGGTAACAACCAACAGCAAGGTGGTTGGGGTCAGCCACAGCAGCCACAACAACAGCAGCAACAATACAGTGCTCCAGCTCAACAGCAGCCGAAAGCACCTCAACAAGCTCCTCAGCAGGCTCAACCTCAATATAATGAGCCGCCAATGGATTTTGATGATGACATCCCATTTTAAGCTCTGTTTTTAATATATTATAAAGACAGTATTAAATTGGAAAAAGCCGCGTTCATCGCGGCTTTTTGTTACCTACAATTCTTAACGCTTTATTTACAACGTCAATTTATAGTATAAGTAGCAATACGGTATAATGTGAGTTGAAAAGGATTTCGTTATTCATGAGATATACCCCGACACTAAAGTTGAGCACCCGATTGGTCGCATTTGTCACCGTGATAGTGATCAGCGCGATGTTCATTCTTTTTATTGGTGGCACACTTTCCTTTAAGCGTATTGGACAGGAATATTTAGACCATTATTTGGTTGGTATTGTCGACGTTGTAGATAAAGAGATGGAAGATCCCGACGCCGCGTATTCAATGCAGCGTTGGATGCCTAAAATGTTGCAGGCGAGCAATATTGTTGAGATGAAACTCTCGAACAAGACTGGCATCGTCTATCGTTTCAAAGATACCTCCCCACAAATTGATCCCAATCGTCTTTATGAGAAAAGCTTCATTTTAGAGCGTAATGAAGGGTATCGAATCGAATTTAAAGCACTCCCTCCTTATATTGGCTACAACTACTCAATGGAAGCGATGTGGTCAATTACTTTGGCTGTCGCATTGGTCTTGTTCTGTCTGGCTCGCGGTGTTCGTTGGTTGAAAGAGCAACTCATGGGTTCTGAGATCTTAGAAGAGCGAGGAAGAATGATCCTTGCTGGACAGGTTGAACCTCACGCAAAGGGGGATGAGCGTGAATGGCCTTATACGGCAAGTGAAGCCTTAGATGTATTGATTGAAGAGCTACAAGATGCTCGTCAAGAGCGAAGTCGCTTTGATACCTTTATTCGTACCCATACCTTCCTAGATAAACTCACGGGCACGGCAAACCGAGTTTTATTTGATAATAAACTGGAATCGGTACTGCATGAAAGTGGTGCTCGAGGTGGTGTGTTACTGATACGTATCGACGAATGGGAACAAGTTCGTGATGCTAACGACAAGCAAATCACTGACGGCTTTATTATTGAAGTCGGTGAAGTCTTATCGAATATCGTTCAGCGTTATCCAGATGTCATTTTTTCTCGCTATTACGAAGCGGACTTTGCTGTATTCATCCCTCACCAGGGTGCAAAAGATATTGCGACCTTGGCAGGTCAATGTTTAAGGCAGTTGGATAAGCTAACCCCGCCAGAGCCTTTGGAATCTGATAACTGGTGTCATATCGGTGTGACTATGTATACCGAAGGTGATCGTCACAGCCAGATCATGGATGAAACGGAAACGGCATTAAAGAGTGCTCAGTTAGAGCGTATTAATAACTGGAGCCGTTACCCGAAACAGAATAAGAATGAGTTGGATAGAGGCAGTGTTCGTTGGAGAACATTACTTGATAAAGCGCTGCTTCCTGAAAATTTAGTAATCTTTGCTCAGCGGTGTTATCTTATGCCGGAATCTGGTCAAGCTAATGAATTACATAGAGAAATATTTACTAGAATTCAGGATCCTGATAAAGGTTTATTGAAATCGTCTCGATTTATGCCTGCGGTAGAGCAAGTGGGTTATCAAGCTCAAATGGACCAATCGGTTCTAAAGGTTGTGTTGAAATCGCTGAAAGAATCAACTCAACCTATCAACTATTCGGTGAATCTGAATGTTACCCCGTTTGCTAATAAACAGCACTTTAAGTGGTTTAGGAGTGAGTTGTTACAGCTTTCTGCTCAGCACCGCTCTCAGCTTTCATTTGAGTTTCCAGAAGGGCACTTGATTGCTCATCTTGATTATATGAGACCGGTGGCAAAGATGCTACGAGGTTTAGGGTGTAAAGTTGTGGTTGGTCAAGCGGGGCGAACCATTGTTAGCACTCACTATATAAAAGACTTAAAGGTTAATTACATTAAGCTTCATCGAAGCTTAATCAAGAAAATTGATCAAAGGCATGAGAATCAACTGTTTGTCCGAAGCTTAATTGGGGCATGCGGTGACTCTCCAACTCAAGTTATTGCCGTTGGAGTCGAGACAAAACAAGAGAAGAATACTTTGATAGAGTTAGGCATTAACGGCTATCAAGGAAGATATTTCGACGAAGAACAACAAATTATCCCTTTGCCTAACCACGTTGAAAAGGCTGCAAAAGCGGAATCTGTTGTAAAAGTTGGACGAAGAAATCGATGGCGTAAGAGTAGTAGTTAAGAATGAATTTTAAAGCGATTTTAGACAAGATAAAGCCAACGAATAATAAAGGTAGCTCGCAAGTTGTCCTGCTGGGCAATGATGCCATTTATATTTCATCGACAGAACAAGAACCTCAAGTAACCAGTATTCCCGTGGTTAATGGGGACTGGGAGAGTGCGCTAAAAAAATTGCTTAGCAGTGAGGCGTTTGCCAGTAATCGTCTCCAGTTGGTTGTCTGTGCTAACTACTACCAAACCTATCAACTTGATAAACCGGATATTCCAGAGAGTGAATGGTCGGTTGCGTTGCCATTTTTACTCAAAGATCTCGTCTCTGAAAGGGTTACTGAGATCACGGCGAGTGCGGTCGCGCTTCCGACGTCGAACAAGCTGCAAGTGTATGTCTTGCCTAAAAAGCTGTTAGATAAGCTTTTAAATATTGCCAACTCGGTTCAGATCGAATTAGTTGGAGTAGCTCCTGAAGATGAAATCTGGGGTTACAGTGCTGGCGAGTTGTTTAACTTCATCCTTTTACAGCGCAGCGCTAATTCACACTTTAAGTTGGGTGCGTTTGTTGAAAATACCGTTTGTTTTCAAAGAACGATTCGCAGTGTTGTTCCACCTTTAACGGGTGTTGCGTCAAGTGCTCTACAGTTAGACGGTCTCGCTTTAGAACTTCAACGCTCGATCGATTACCTTTCTTCACAAATTAAAGGTACGCAGCTTCACCAGCTGAAAATTTGCTGTGACGAAGAAGATGAAGCAGAGTTACAAAGTGCCTTAAATAGTACATTGAGCTCGACAGTTTCATTGTTGGTTGAAGATGAACGTGATAATTCAGAGAGTTTGTTGGTTAAACTCGCAGCTGAAAAAGAGACGTTTAAGGTCAATCTTTACCCTGAACATCTTAAGCCTAAAAAAGAATATTTTACGCTGACCAATGTTGTTGCGAGCTGGGGGCTAGTTTGTGTTTTATTGCTTGGTGGTTACTTCGCGATGCAGTACCAAGTATCTAATCTAGATAAAGAACTAACAGCCCTGCAACAAGACTCGAATCAACTTAACAAGCAAGTTAACCAATTGAATAGTAAGTTAACTCAACACAAACCGTCCCCAGAGAAAGTGGCGGCCGTTGCGCGTCTCAAACGTGAGACTCAAGCAAAAAAAGAGGCTTTGAAGGCGGTCGGGCAATACGACGAATCCCAACAAGTCGGGTATTCTGGCGTCATGAATTCCTTAGCTAAACTAGGCCGAAATGACATCTCTCTTTCGCACATCTACATGACCCACGATACTTTAGATCTTAGTGGCTTGGCTCGTAACGCAAATGTCGTTCCGAACTGGATTGGTCAGTTTAAAAGTGAGCTTAATTTAGTTGGACGTGCTTTTGAAAAACTAAAAATAGGTCGTAATGATCAGGATGTGGTGACGTTTGAGTTAAGTACTCGTCGGGAGAGTAAATAATGCAGCAGTGGAATCAACTTAGCGATAAGTTTCTTGCATTGAGCCAAAGAGAAAAATGGCTACTTTTCGTGTGTGGTTTTGTTGGCCTATCCATGTTGTTGTTTACCTTATTGGTAGAGCCCGCGTATCTCAACTTACAAGCGAAAAATGCCAAGGCGACCAGCCTGACTCAATCAAACCAAAGGCAGCAAGGTGAGTTACTTGTTCTACAAGCTAAGTTAAACAAAGACCCAGATAAAGAAATTAACCTCGAATACAAGAAACTAATGCGAGAGAGCCAAGATCTTTCATTGCAGCTTTCAGAGATTGTCGACGGGTTGATTACGCCTTCTCAAATGTCGCAATTATTGGAGAGTGTTCTTAATGCCGGCAATGGGCTTAAGCTTGAATCGCTAGAGTCGTTAAAACCAGAGGCGATTTCGAACAATAAAGAAACCAGTGAATATTCAGGCTACTTTCTTCACCCTGTGAGAATGGAACTAACAGGTAGTTACTTTGATATTTCAGCTTACCTTCAAGCACTTGAGTCTCTTCCTGTTAGCTATTACTGGCGCACATTTGAATACACGGTAGAGGAATATCCTAAAGCTCGACTGGTGTTCGAGGTTTATACATTAGGTACCAGACAGGAGTTTATCGGTGGTTAGAACTCTTTTGTTGTTTCTGCTGTTTAGCAGTTCCGTGGTGTGGGCTGAGCAAGATCCAACGGCGCCATTAGGCTGGCTTTCACCTCAACAGAAAACGGCACCTGCTAAGAAAGCACCAACTCGCTATCGCTTACCTTCTTTAGAAAGCATCGTGTGTAAGGGAGATACGCCTTGCTATGCGATTATGAATGGTCAGATTCTCGGCCAAGGGGAAACGATCAGAGGGTACCGAGTTAAGAACATAGATCCAGAATACGTCACTCTGCAGAGAAGCTCTAAGCAGTGGAAATTAGAGATGTTCTCTTTAGATGTTAAGAATAATTAAGGTTAGAGTGAAGACATGCGTAAACTTGTAGTTGCAATCCTAGTGTCATCTTTGGTCGGCTGTTCGATGGGGCATAGAGATCCTGTTGAGATTAAAGAATCTTTAAACGAATCAATTAATGAAGCCAATAGCAGAGCGCTTCATGAGCTGCCTTCGTCGGTACAAGATGACCTTATGCCTCAGCTTAGTTCTGACTCTATGTCTCCGGGGATGGAAACGGTTAAGCGTTTTCGTATTCAGGCAAAAGGTGTTGAAGCGAGAACCTTTTTTGCAAGCTTAGTGAAAGGTACTGAGTATAGTGCTGCTATTCATCCAAGTGTTTCTGGAAAGCTCACTTTTAATTTAACCGATGTGACGTTAGATGAAGTGCTGGCTGTTGCTCAGGACATGTATGGCTACGATATTGAAAAGCGTGGAAAAGTCATTCAGGTTTACCCTGCAGGTTTACGTACAGTAACGATTCCTGTTGATTACTTACAAGTTAAACGTTCTGGTCGCTCATTAACGACGATCACGACAGGGACTATCACGACTTCTGATTCAAACTCGTCGAGTTCTTCCAGTTCCAATTCAAATTCGTCGAATTCATCCAACTCTTCTAACTCATCGAATTCTACATCGAACGGTGGTACAGAGATTGAAACGACCTCTGAAAGTGACTTTTGGCCACAACTTGAAGCCGCCGTTGCTCACTTAATTGGTTCTGGTGATGGACAGAGCGTCGTTGTTACCCCGCAAGCCAGTGTGATTACTGTGCGTGCTTATCCTGATGAAATCCGTGAAGTTCGTGAGTTCTTAGGCATTTCTCAGAAGCGCTTACAACGCCAAGTGATCTTGGAAGCAAAGATCATGGAAGTGACTTTGAGTGATGGCTACCAGCAGGGTATTAACTGGACCAAGATGTTCTCGTCAAATGGTACTAACTACACAATTGGCATGGGCTCTATTGTTAAAGATGCAGCCGGTACGATAATCCCAGGTACATTGCCAGGGATGGACCCAATTGGTGCAGCTTTAGGTGGTCAATCTAACCTAGTTGTTTCTGGTGGTAGCTTTGAAGCAGTATTAAGTTTCATGGATACACAGGGAGATTTGAACGTGCTGTCTAGCCCTAGAGTGACAGCTGCGAATAACCAGAAAGCGGTTATTAAAGTCGGTACTGATGAATATTATGTAACTGATTTATCAAGTGCGGTTGGTAGTGGCGATAACGCGAATGTCGCTCCTGAGGTTGAATTAACCCCGTTTTTCTCTGGTATCTCTTTGGACGTGACACCTCAGATCGATGATAAAGGCAGTGTGTTTTTACATGTCCACCCGGCAGTTATTGAGGTGGATGAAGAGGTCAAAGAGCTTAACTTGGGTTCAACAACGGGGGTCGTGACGCTTCCTTTGGCAAAAAGCTCTATTCGTGAGTCTGACTCAGTGATTCGTGCTCAAGATGGTGATGTTGTGGTTATTGGTGGCTTGATGAAATCAAATACCAGCGATGTAACCTCTAAAGTTCCATTCCTTGGTGATATTCCAGCCCTCGGCCATTTATTCCGTAATACCAGTCAGTTGACGCAAAAAACTGAGCTTGTGATCTTGCTTAAACCGACAATCGTCGGTGTGAACACATGGCAAACAGAGTTAGAGCGTTCTCGAGATCTGCTTCAACAGTGGTTCCCAGATGATGAAGAGTAGTTACTTACTTTTTCAATGTAGATTGGCAGTATCTAACTAAGCTAGGTTACTTATGTATCAAGCTCATTTTGGTTTTGAACAACTGCCATTTACCTTAACGCCGAATACCGATTTTTTTTATGGTTTAGCGCCTCACTTTGAAGCGATTCAGACGGTAATATCGGCGTTAGAAATGGGCGAGGGCGTGATTAAGGTCACCGGAGAGGTCGGTACTGGAAAAACCATGGTTTGCCGGATGCTGGTCAATCACCTAAATGATTGCACAGCTCTAATTTACCTGCCAAACCCTGTGCTCTCAGGTGCAGACTTACGCCAAGCCGTTGCTAAAGAGCTCGGTTTGACTATCGACAGTGAAGCAACCTTGGTTGATAACATTCAGCATAAGCTCATTGAATTGCACAATTCGGGTTTAAGAGTGGTGGCAATTCTTGATGAAGCTCAGGCTCTATCGGATGAAGCTCTCGAAACACTAAGGCTGTTTGGCAACCTTGAAACAGAAGATAAGAAGCTGCTGCAGATGGTTTTATTGGGGCAGCCTGAGCTGGATGCTCGACTAGAGGCTTACCATCTCAGACAGCTTCGCCAAAGAATCACGTTTAGCTCAACTTTGAGGCCGCTGACTCTCGATGAAACGGTGGCGTATATTGATAACCGGATCGCTAAATCTGGTGGTAATCCTGAGTTGTTCAGTTTGAATCAAAAAAAGGCGATTTGTCGATCGTCGTTAGGTATCCCTAGATTGATCAATCAACTTTGTCATAAGGCTCTATTGCTTTCGTTCAGTGAAGATAAGAAAAGTATCGACAACCAGCATCTGTTTTCCGCTATGCATGAAACATACGATGTGTGTAAGCCTAAATTTAAAACGCCAATACTGTGGGGTTGGAATTAATTATGAGCGTCATTAACAACGCCTTGTCTGAATTGGCAAAGAAAAAATCAGCGACTTCGATTGAAGCGGCAGTCGTACCTAAAGTAAAAACACGTTCCCCATTGGTTTGGGTCACAGCCGGTTTTACTCTGAGTTTAGCAATGGGCGGTTGGGCGATATCGCAAGGTCCAGTGATTGAGCAGCCAATCTTAACTCGAGATTTACAGGTTCAGGTTTCTGTCGTTGATGATTCAAATGGTATTCAGGAAGCGGTTCAACCTATCTCATCACCAACTACGAAATTGGTGACCCTAGACACTGCCAGCTTTTCAACAGAAAACACTGCGATGGTAAAAAGCGCTAAAGCTAAGCCAGTCGTATCTGAACCGGTTGCAGCGTCTATCCCACAGCCGACAAAACAGCAAGCATCAACGAAATCTCTAAGCGCGCCTCAAACGACTAAGACTGAAATTCCTCAGCCGACTTATGTTGCTAATGTGGCAAAAACAGATTCAGCCTCAGCCTCTATCTCTAATGGGTCAGTAACTTCTGGTGGTTCAGGAAATAACGGAATGTTGATCGAACAGGTTGAGTTAACACCTGCGCAGTTATCTGTGAATGCACAAGGGCGTGCTCAAAAAGCGCTTGATGCGAATGATCTTACTGGTGCTCTGAAAGGCTACACTGAAGCTCTACGTTATACGCCACGAAATGAAGATGTTCGTCAGAAACTCGCGATTCTCTATTTTGGTAAGGGTGATACACGTAAAGCGTACGAGCTGTTTCAGTCAGGGATTAAGCTTAATATTAACAGCGAAAAGCTACGCTTGGGCCTATCTAAGCTTTTGGTTAAAGCAAACCAAGCAGAAGCGGCTTTGAGTCCATTGATACATTTACCGCCAAATCCAACTCAAGATTATCTAGCTATGCGTGCAGCATTGAGTCAAAAGTCTCAGCAAGAAGAAGTGGCCTTGGAAAGTTACCAAAAGTTGGTTGAGATTGATTCAGATAATGCTCGCTGGTGGTTAGGCTTAGCGATCCAGCAAGAACGTCAGCTCGATTTCGTAGCAGCTAAAGCGTCATACCAAGGTGCGTTAACCAGAGTAGGTATCTCATCTCAATCACAAAGCTTTGTGCGTGACAGGTTAAAAATACTCAATGCTTTAGAGGAGAGCGGCGATGCAAATTAGATTAAGAAAAAGGCTTGGTGATTTGCTTGTCGAAGAGGGCATTATCACGGAGACTCAAGTTGAGCAAGCACTGGCTGCTCAGAAAAGCACCGGTCGTAAGCTGGGTGATGCACTGATTGAACTTGGCTTCTTGTCAGAGCAACAGATGTTGAGTTTCTTGTCGCAGCAGTTAGCGATTCCTCTTATTGATCTAAGCCGAGCTGTTGTCGATGTTGAAGCGGTACAGCTTTTACCGGAAGTACATGCTCGTCGCCTTCGTGCATTGGTGATTGGACGCCAAGGTGACACTTTGCGTGTTGCAATGAGCGACCCTGCCGACCTGTTTGCCCAAGAATCTTTGCTTGGTCAGTTAGGAGATTACGCACTTGAATTCGTTGTCGCTCCAGAGAGGCAATTAGTTGATGGCTTCGATCGCTATTACCGAAGAACTAAAGAGATCGCCTCATTTGCTGAGCAGCTTCACGCTGAACACCAAGTTAATGATGCCTTTGATTTCGATATCGCTGAAGAAGACAGTGACGAAGTTACAGTAGTAAAGCTAATTAACTCGTTATTTGAAGATGCAATCCAAGTCGGCGCTTCTGATATCCATATAGAGCCAGACTCAAACGTACTGCGTCTTCGTCAGCGTATTGATGGTGTGCTGCATGAAACATTGCTGAACGAAGTGAACATTGCTTCTGCACTTGTACTGCGCTTAAAGCTGATGGCAAACCTCGATATCTCAGAAAAACGTCTTCCTCAAGATGGTCGCTTTAATATCCGTGCTAAAGGTCAGTCGGTTGATATTCGTATGTCGACCATGCCAGTGCAGCACGGTGAGTCTGTCGTGATGCGTCTGCTTAACCAATCTGCAGGACTACGTAAACTTGAAGCCTCGGGTATACCGAGCGATCTGTTGGTTCGTCTTCGTCAACAGCTGCGCCGCCCGCACGGTATGATCTTGGTTACTGGGCCGACAGGTTCGGGTAAAACCACAACCCTGTATGGGGCATTAAGTGAGCTCAACGAACCGGGTAAAAAGATCATTACCGCGGAAGATCCGGTGGAATACCGTCTTCCTCGTGTGAACCAAGTTCAGGTAAACCCTAAGATCAATCTCGACTTCTCTACAGTCCTAAGAACCTTCTTGCGTCAGGATCCCGATATCATTCTTATTGGTGAGATGCGTGACCACGAAACGGTTGAGATTGGCTTGAGAGCCGCGCTGACTGGCCACTTAGTATTAAGCACCCTCCATACCAATGATGCGGTAGACAGTGCACTGCGCATGATGGATATGGGAGCACCAGGTTACTTGGTCGCGAGCGCTGTTCGAGCGGTCGTTGCACAGCGATTGGTTCGCAAAGTTTGTACCGATTGTAAGGTTGAGGATGAGTTAGATGAACCTCGTAAGCAATGGCTGAGCGTTCGTTTCCCTAACCAAGTGGGTGTGCCGTTTATGAAAGGCCGTGGCTGTCAGAACTGTAATTTAACCGGTTACCGTGGGCGTATTGGTGTATTTGAAATGTTGGAGCTAGAACAAAACATGATGGATGCACTAAGAGCGAATGATGCAGTTGGTTTTGCTCAAACGGCGAGACAGTCTGAAAACTACAAACCGTTATTGGCTTCTGCGATGGAACTGGCTCTGCAAGGTGTTGTGAGTCTCGATGAGATCATGCATCTTGGCGAAGGTGATGCTTCTGGTGCCACCGACCCAATTTATCTTTAGGGGTAGAGTGATATGCCAACGTATCGTTATGTAGGTCGCAGCTCTGATGGTAGCCAAGTAAGTGGTCAATTGGATGCGAATAACGAAGATCTTGCTGCTGAAAGTTTGATGAGCAAGGGGATCATTCCAACCTCTATCAAACTAGGTAAAAGTGGCGGTTCAGTCTTAGATATGGATGTATCGAGCCTGTTCTCTCCGAGTGTACCTTTAGAGGTGTTGGTTCTGTTTTGTCGACAGTTATACAGCCTAACCAAAGCTGGCGTACCACTATTACGGTCGATGAAAGGCCTTACCCAAAACTGTGAAAATAAGCAGTTGAAGGCTGCTCTCGAAGAAGTGGTTGCTGAGCTAACTAATGGTCGAGGGTTGGCGGCATCGATGCAGATGCACTCTAAGGTGTTTAGTCCGCTGTTTGTCTCGATGATTGGGGTTGGTGAAAATACCGGTCGTTTAGATCAGGCTCTACTTCAGTTAGCTGGATACTATGAGCAGGAAGTTGAGACTCGCAAGCGAATCAAGACCGCGATGCGTTATCCAACGTTCGTGATTAGCTTTATTCTGATTGCGATGTTCATTCTTAACATCAAGGTGATTCCGCAGTTCTCTAGCATGTTTGCGCGCTTTGGCGTCGACTTGCCGCTACCTACACGTATCTTGATTGGTATGTCGGAATTCTTTGTGAATTACTGGGGCTTAATGCTTGGCGTGATCTTTGGCCTTATTTTTGCGTTTAAAGCCTGGGTTAAAACAGACAAAGGCTTGGAGAAGTGGGACCGATTACGCTTAAAAATGCCGGTTATTGGCGGGGTAGTGAATAGAGCACTATTGTCACGCTTCTCACGTACGTTTGCTTTGATGCTAAAAGCGGGCGTGCCACTAAACCAATCGTTAGCTTTATCCGCTGAGGCTTTGGATAACCGTTTTCTAGAGCTTCGAGTTCAAGCAATGAAGTCAGCCATTGAAGCCGGTAGTACGGTCTCATCGACCGCGGTCAACAGCGAAATTTTCACACCGCTAGTGATACAAATGATTTCAGTTGGTGAAGAGACGGGTCGTATTGATGAGTTGCTACTTGAAGTGGCTGATTTTTATGATCGCGAGGTCGATTACGATCTAAAAACCTTAACCGCCAGAATTGAACCCATTTTGTTAACCATCGTTGCGGGCATGGTGCTGATTTTAGCACTAGGTATATTCTTGCCGATGTGGGGCATGTTGGATGCAATCAAAGGCTAGGTGATGCTAAATAACCTACAACGCTCACGTTTTGTTATTTGGACTGTGGTTATTCTTTTTCTTATTGTCGGTGTGCTTTCGGCATTTAAAACGGTAGAAGAAGAAGCGACTAATACGGCATTTATTGTGGCGAGCAAGCGGATTTTAGAACAAGCCAATTTGTTCAAACAGCAGTATTTGTTATCAGGCTCCGAGCAAAACAATGATCCGGAGCACCCCAAAAGTTATAGTCGAACAGGCTGGTTAAAACCGATTCAAGGTACGGAGCGAGACTGTAATTATTGGCTGGATCAATTGTATCCCCAAGGGAGCATTTTAGGGCTAAGATCTCCAAGTGTTGAAGATAAAAGTGATAACATACTGTTTCACTGCGCTTATCATTATGCTGATAAGTATCAGCTAGATATATTGCTCGAAAAAGAAAGGTTTAGTGTGAAAGCCAATATTTTGGCTTTGTGAAAATATTGACAGTTTTTGTATGGTTTTATACGTGCGCGAATGTATAATGCGCGTTAATAATTAGATGAGTAGGTAGAAAATGCTTAAGAATCAAAAGGGTTTCTCCCTTGTCGAATTAGTGATAGTGATCGTGGTCGTTGGTTTATTGGCGGTTGCTGCATTACCTCGTTTTCTCGATGTAACTGATGAAGCCAAGAAATCAAGCATTGAAGGTGTCGCTGGTGGTTTTGCGACCGCTGTTTTGTCGGCAAGAGCACAGTGGGAAGCAGAAGCAAGACCGTCAGAGAAGATTGGTGTTGAGACATACAATACTGTAAATTATGATGGTGTTGATTTTTGGTTAACAAGATCAAAGAACAGTAGCAACGTCGATACTGACTTTCGAGATGGCTATCCGTGGACTCTGAACAATAATTCGAGCACCGCGCCACAAGATATTTCAGATGAAACATGTTCTGAGTTGATGGAAAACTTGCTGCAAAATCCACCTAAAGTGGGTCCTATCTCGGATGTTGCTAACGACTCAAACTACAAGTATTCAGCGCAAGCAAATTCTGGTGATGCAACCTGTACTTACGTTCAATTGGAAGGTAGTACAGAGCATGAATTTGTTTACGAAATTAAAACTGGTCGTGTGACCGTAACTTTGCAGTAAGTCTGCGTAAAATTAAACATAGAGAGAGCTTAACTATGAAAAGACAAGGCGGTTTCACCCTAATCGAACTAGTGGTTGTAATTGTTATTCTAGGTATTCTTGCTGTAACTGCGGCACCACGTTTCCTAAACCTGCAAGATGATGCTCGTGAGTCTTCACTTCAAGGTCTAAAAGGTGCAATTGATAGTGCTGCTGGTATCGTTTATGGCAAAGCTGCTGTAGAGGGCGTTGAGTCTCAAGAGTACACAGCAACGCCAACTCCAGAAGTAGAAGGCATTACAACTTCTTTTGGTTACCCAACAGCGGATGCTGATGGTATTGGTGCAGCAGTTGTTGGCTTATCTACAGATTGGGCTGTAACTGCTAGTGTTGCAAATACCAGTATTACATACTCATTTGTAGGTGCTAATGCTAACGCAGCGGCATGTGTCGTTACTTATACGCAAGCTACTGGTACAACAGCGGCAAGTGCTGCAACTACTACTGTAAATTTAGGTACTGCAACTGATGGCTGTGGTGGTGACTAGATTTTTGTTCTAGACCAGCTTCGGCTGGTCTTTTTTTGTATCTAATATGTTTAAACTGCTACTTTATCCTTCCATACAGTAATTTATAATCTAGATAGTCAAATTAACCAATTAAGGCTTATATGAATACAAAGCCAAACAAAGGTTTCACTCTAGTAGAATTAATTGTGGTGATTCTTTTACTTGCGATTATCTCTGTGACAGCTATCAGCCGATTTGGTGGTCGCCAAATTTATGAATTATATGCTCTTCAAGAGCAGGTCTCTTCTGTTATACGACAGATTCAGCTCAATAGAATGCAATCGAATATGGATATGTCTGTGTCAGGTGCTGAAAGTTTACGTTTAGTAGCTGCGAACAATTGTATCGGTTCGCAATCTGCTTGTGATAACACATCTGAAACAAGAAGTGATGTTATCGTTAGTGATGATTATAGTTTCGCGTCTGTACCTACCTCTAGCTACACTTTTCCAATCGAATTCAACCTTTTAGGTAACCCTGAAAATACCGCCTCATCTGGTGTTCAAATTACCATCTCATCCAATAATAGTTCAGACAAGGCTTGGGTTTGTATCAATTCTCAAGGTTTTGTTTATCCAAGTAATCAGGTATGCCCATGAAGTACGTAAATAGTGGCTTTACGCTTATCGAGTCGATCATTGTTATTGTACTACTTGGTTTTGCAATGCTCGCATTTACTACTTTTCTTGCACCACAATCCGCGCTTTCAGGGCAAGTGAATTATTCCAACCGAGCTTCAGCATTAGGTCAAAGTATTATGACTGATCTTTTAGCTCGAGATTACGGCTCGGTTAGCTCAGGGACTCCAATTGAAATCGGTAGCACTTATACTAATTTTGATGTGGATTTGGTTGTTGACAACGATACACCAACTGCTTCGATGCAGAAATTTACGTTAACAATCACCGCAAGCAATAATCCTCCTATCACCTTAGTTGCTTACAGAGGGGAGTATTGATGAAGGGGAAAGGGTTTACGCTTATAGAGATGATTTTAGCTATTGTCATCTCAAGTATCGTCTTGCTTGGTGTCGCGAATTTTACTGAGCTTGGTATGAGAGGCTATTTTGGCTCTGTAGAACGCTTTCGACTGCAAACTGAAGCCAGGTTTGTATTGGAAAAGCTTTCTCGTGAAGTTAGGCATGCTGTACCTAACTTGTTCCCTGCTTCTGTAAGTAGCGGTTGCGTATCATTTTATCCAATTGTTGACTCGGGTTTTTATGCTATATCGGGGGCAGATATTAACTTCTTAGTTAGTGATACTGGAGCGACAAGTAGTTCATTACAATCTATGTCTTTGGTTATAAATCCGACTAGACCACATACGGATATCAGTAACCTCAATAATATATACCCCCTTGATAGTGTGGTTCCTCCGAGCGCATCCGCTGCCTATTTTTCTATTCCAAATGGAGCTAACACTCTTGTTAGTGAATCTGTAGGTAAAAGGCACTACATTTTTGACTCAACTAACCTTGTGGAGTATTGCCTTACGAGTAGTAATTTACTAACTCGTAATGGTGTCACAATAAGTGATCGAGTTATGAGTGAGAATAGTACTCTGAGTTATCAACCTGCGGATGTTCAGAGTAATGGTGTTGTTGAGTTGACTCTCGAGTTTGCAGAAAATAATGAGTCCACAGTGTTTGAGCAAGATATACAGGTGATTAATGTCCCGTAAAGCAAGCCAAAGAGGTAGTGCGCTAGTCATGGTCATCTTTATTATCGTGGTGCTTGGTTTCTTAGCGACAAGTTTGAGTCGAACGAGTTGGTCAGATAGTGATTCAAACACTCGAGTTGTACTTGGTACACAAGCTTGGTTACTCAGTCATTCTGTTAATGAGTATGTTATGACTCAGTTTTATCCGGACCCTGATCCTCAGGCTTCTTCTGCTGTTGCTAGTGTTTGTAGCAGTAACGATCTCCAGCCTGGTGGTGGGATTTTTACGGTAGCAAGCTCTATGGTTAACACCGCTCCGGTGAATTGTTCTCTTGAGCGAATACAGTGTTCCAATCGGGGAGAACTTGATGGCTTTGTTTTCTATGTTCTAGAGTCTTCGGTAATTTGCGGTTCCGGTGTGAGCCAAGTGCAACGTAATCAAGAACTTTGGGTGAAGGAGGCTGAATGAAGCATCTAAGTATAATATTTGCGCTGCTATTTTTTTCTTTTCCTGCTTTCGCAGATTTTTCTTCGTCTCAATGTAGCTCACTTCATGCTGGAGACGATTTCTCTGTATGGTTTAAATTAGATCCTTCATCTGGGCAAGACACTATTTATGCAACCAAAAGGAACGGTGGTAGCCCGACGCCAATTTGGAGCAATGATAGTGGCGTTCGAAACCCTGTCATTGATGATAATGAAACATTAAATGGTGAGTTTTATGAAGTTTGGCTTGAATATGAAAGTAGCTCGAATAAGTCAGGATGGCTAACTTATAATTTATGGGAAGGAAACTCTTGGCGACAAGTTGGTTCGCCTCAATTTGCTGACCTTTCAGGGCTTTCTGCAGCGATTGCTGTATCGGGAGATGGAGCGAGTGAGGTTCAGTGTGATGATGGTATAACTCAACCACCACCAAGCTATGTCTCGCAAGCGCAGTACCAGTTTGGAGTTGCGCAATGTACAGGCTCAGAATGTAAGATTCCTCTAAATAAACCCTTCACGAATACACCACTTGTGTTCGTAATGCCTACTATTACTTCAAATAATCCTGACTTAGATGCTCCCGCAACGTTAGTTGTAACTAATGTTACGAAAACGGAAGCCACTATCGAGCAAATTAAAGCGCCTAAAAATGGTGGGGGCGCTGATTTAAACAGCCAGCCAATGACTGAGGTGAGCTATCTTGCCATCGAGCCTGGTGTGGCTGATTTTAATGGTCATGAAGTTATTGCTGGTTACTTGGATACGAATAGATACAAATCAAAAAATGGCACAAATGGTAATGCCGAGTCCGTTGCATATTCTACATTTGGAGCCCAACAAGCTTTTAATTCCCCAGTTGTTCTTCATCAACTTCAAACAAGGAATAATGGTAGTAGATGGGTGACATCCGGAAAACTTCTTGGGGGCAATGACAATAATGAAGCGAGGCTATTTTTAGAGTTATCGGCATCAAGAGTTGGCAATAATTACCAAGAAGAACGGGTGGGTTTTATCGCAACAAATTCCACAAGTGGCTCAATGCTTGAAGTCAATGGGTACAGGGTTCAATTTGCAAGAGGGTATGATACACCCAGTCAAAACGGTAATGACCCAATGTTGGATGGCTGTGAGGATAAGTATGCTACCACCTCTCTAACGAATGTTGATGGAATCATCGCCAATAAACAAGAGCGGGCTGGTGGACACGGAGGCTGGTTGCGTCGATGTAATATCAATAACGATCAGGTTAGTTTTGTTGTCGATGAAGACTTTAGAGACCGCACGCATATACCTGAAGAGGTTGGTTACTTTGCTTTTGAAATGGAAGATGTTCCATTAGATATATGTGATGTTGCTCCATATGTGGTTCAGTCTTGGGGGGATAATAGTAGCTTATTATGGACTTCAAATACGGCCTCGATTCAGATTGAAGGTACCTACCAGTCTAGTGGGCAAGTAGGCATATGGGTTGACCCGACAAACCCAACCGTTAACCCAAAGACACAATGTGATGGCAAGGAGTGTGTAGAGAACTCATCGCTATATATAACTGAGCCTAATATTGTCGATCTAGATTTACCAACAGGTCAAAATGTGGATGCCGGTTGGCAAGAAATCAACTTGGTTAGCGGTAAGTATAATACAGTATCCGCTGGAGGTTCAGGTACGATTAACTTGACTGGGGATACCTATTATATTGAGCATTTGATTGTAGGTGCTAGCGGTAAAATAATATTATCTCAAGATACTAAAATCTATGTGAATAGTTTTGAATTGTCGGGGACTGGGCAGGTCATCAATAACGATTTTAAACTATCTATATGGGCTGAAAATTATAAAGGTCATAATGCGTTAGTCCAAGTAGAAAGGAATTTGAATGCGCTTATTTTTAGTCGTGATAAAGTCCTTGTTGCTGGTGGTAACGGCCTTATAAATGGTCGAGTAACTGCGAAAAATATAGAATTACGACCTGATGGGAAAATTATTGATAATGGCCAGTTTTGTCCTGTGCAACCATCAGATTATCAATTGGATTTGACGCCTAACAAAGACTTCTCTCTATTGTGTGAAACTCCACAAGTGACGGTCACCGTAACTGATTCTCAAGGGAATCCAGCCACTGAGCAAGTTGAAGTTTATATTACGACACCTACCGGCATAACCGTTGATAGTGTTATTGAGGGACGCCATAACGGTGGCAACTCTTATTCGACAAATTTATCTGGGATATTAACACTCGGTTTGGATGCTGACTCAATTGGTACTTATAAAATTGAGGCTGAACTGGCGTCAGACTCCAATCAAAGTGACTCTGGCGACTTTTTAGTATCACTATACAAGTTTGAAGCAAGCGATATATATGCTGTAGCCGGTCTGGCTGCGAGCTTTGACCTGAAAGCTTTGGCTTGTAAAGATGATACGGCAACACCTGTTTTAGGCTATCAAGGGGATAAAACTCTCAATGTCTCGGACTTTTCATTGGTGAACCCCACTTCTACCCAGGGAGCCGTTGATGGAAACTTATTGGTAAAAAGTAAGAGCGACTGGAGCGATACCTCGGTAGTCTTTGAATTTGACAGTTCCGCTCAAACTACTGGTTCAATTATTTACAGCGAAGCGGGTAAGGTTAGCTTCAAACTTTCCGATCCTACTTTTGAATGCCCTACAGGATATGATTGTGAAGATAATGACGGTGAAAGTTGGGATGCATTAGAAGGTGTCGTCGATGTCTATGTCAGACCTTGGAAATTTGCCATCTGCACGAGCAATAATTCTGATGGAAACAGTAGTGGTGGGAGTGCGTTTGCTGCTGCTGGGGAAGAGTTTGACGCGTTTGCTAAACCTATTCGGTTCACGAGTGATGCAAGTCAGCAATGTAATAATAGCTTGGTAACACAAAACTATTTGCTTTCTTCAGGTGCAGTAGGTGCAACTCATACATTAGATACACCTAGTAACAGTGGTGCAGTGTTAGGGAGTTTAGAGCCGACTAGTCAACTTACTCAATCTAGCTCAGATATAGTACTTGCTGATAACGGCTATAAATTTAAAAATCTAAAATACTCAGAAGCGGGTAGCTTTAACTTCATTGCGACAGAAACTGGGAGTTTCTACGGTTCAATTTTAGGTGGCTTCTCTGGCAGTAAATCAATTGGCCG
The DNA here is from genome assembly GCF_002872555.1 of Vibrio sp. 10N.286.55.E10. Classification (NCBI taxonomy): domain Bacteria; kingdom Pseudomonadati; phylum Pseudomonadota; class Gammaproteobacteria; order Vibrionales; family Vibrionaceae; genus Vibrio; species Vibrio sp. 10N.286.55.E10. The sequence continues at coordinate 132,462 of NZ_MCSD01000002.1, read as the reverse complement.
CTTCTATCCGAAGTACTTCCTGCAAGAGAACCCTGAATGGAATGTCGCGAATCAAAACGACATTGCTTATTTGAGTCAACCTTACGACTCAAGCGTTCATCAAGTGTATCCAATGGCATCTGGTGAAAGCAGTGTTGGTAGCGCGCTTAATAACTATCAATTTTTCGCCTCGAGCCTACAAGCTAATTTTGGTGTTCTAGAGGATACAGCTGTCGATAATCGGTTCTTACTAGATACTGATGCTGGGTCTTGGTTTACAGAACGCAAGCACTGGTTGTTGAGTGATAGTGCCGCTGTTCTTGAGCGAGTTACGGATTCTGATGGGGTTAGCCGCAAGGATAATCCCTTTAATACATCGGATACTAACTCTACCGTTACTCATTTCGGTTTAACGGTAGGCGGTGCTGATCCTGTGTCATTTACGGACTCTGACCCTGTTACTGATTCGGCAGTATTCCCAGTCCAACCTCCGGCCCGCTATGGTCGAATGGCGCTCGATGATATTGGTGGCAATTCCGGTTCTACTTTAACGATTCCACTTCGTGCTGAGTTTTGGAATGGCAGTGAGTTTGTTGTTAACGAGGATGATGACCGTAGCACATTCAATGGGGCTAATTCTTGTAAACAAGTGATCTGGCATAGCGACGGTGCGACAACCACGTTAGCTTCGCTTAACGGCAATGACAGCGTAGATGATGGAGAGGAAGACGTAGCTGCGAACCAAAACACGCCTTCTGGTACAGATGCACCTCGTGAGCAAGTCCGCTTGTGGTTAAGAATGGATGACTCAAAACCAACCACTAAAACTAGTGAAAACTCTATTACTTGCTCAGGTAGCGATCAAGAGCAACCATGGTTGCGCTACAACTGGCGACAGTTAGGCGATGAAGATCCCTCTACCGTAGTCACATTCGGCATCTACCGCGGTAACGATCGAGTGATCTATCGAGGAGAAAGTGGCTTAACAGGTCAGTAATAATATAATTTTTGCCCCTTAAGTTAGGAATCTGTAAGAAATTACGGGTTTCAGTCCATGTTTGTACTTCAATGCCTTGCCGTAACAGCAAGGCATTGGTACATTTAGTGCAATTTTTGTCTTCTAATTCTTGCAGGATGAGCGAAGAATATGTTTAAAAAACTTCGTGGCATGTTTTCAAACGACCTATCGATTGATTTAGGTACAGCCAATACCCTTATTTATGTAAAAGGCCAAGGCATTGTTCTTGATGAGCCTTCAGTTGTAGCTATTCGCCAAGATCGTGCGGGTTCTGCAAAGAGTGTCGCTGCTGTTGGTCACGCTGCTAAGCAAATGCTTGGTCGTACGCCTGGTAACATCTCAGCGATCCGTCCAATGAAAGACGGTGTAATTGCCGACTTTTACGTAACGGAAAAAATGCTTCAGCACTTCATTAAACAAGTGCATGACAACAGTGTGCTTAAACCAAGCCCTCGCGTTTTGGTTTGTGTTCCTTGTGGTTCTACGCAAGTAGAGCGTCGTGCTATTCGTGAATCAGCATTAGGTGCTGGTGCTCGTGAGGTTTACTTAATCGATGAGCCAATGGCTGCAGCGATTGGTGCTGGCCTACGTGTCTCTGAACCAACAGGTTCAATGGTTGTTGATATCGGTGGTGGTACTACTGAAGTTGCGGTTATCTCACTGAATGGTGTGGTTTACTCGTCTTCTGTACGTATCGGCGGTGACCGTTTTGATGAAGCGATCATCAACTACGTTCGTCGTAACTACGGCAGCTTGATCGGTGAAGCGACGGCAGAGAAGATCAAACACGAAATCGGTTCAGCTTACCCTGGCGATGAAGTAGAAGAGATCGAAGTACGTGGTCGTAACCTTGCTGAAGGTGTGCCTCGTAGCTTTAGCCTAAACTCAAACGAAATCCTTGAAGCACTTCAAGAGCCTCTATCTGGCATCGTATCTGCAGTAATGGTTGCACTAGAGCAGTGTCCGCCAGAGCTAGCTTCTGATATCTCAGAAAACGGTATGGTACTAACAGGTGGTGGTGCACTGCTTAAAGACCTTGATCGTCTGTTAACAGAAGAAACAGGCATCCCTGTTGTTGTTGCAGAAGAGCCATTAACGTGTGTTGCTCTAGGTGGCGGGAAAGCTCTAGAGATGATCGACATGCACGGCGGCGATCTGTTCAGCGAAGAATAATATCTAGTGTTAGGCTCTTTTATTATCTAGTTTTATGTAAAGAGCCTAGGACCTTGTCTATAGGAACAAATGTAGCTCTAGGACCAAATATAGAATGAAGCCAATTTTTGGTAGAGGTCCCTCTCTACAATTGCGCCTGTTTTTTGCTGTAATTTTATCAGCCAGCCTTATGCTGGCTGATAGTCGTTTAGATGCTTTCTCAAATGTCCGCTATCTATTGAACAGCATGGTTGCGCCTATCCAGTATGCAGCCAACTTGCCTCGCACTATGTTCGATGGTGTATATGACCGTTTTAGCACTCGCAAAGGGCTAATCGAATCCAACCATAATATTAAACGAGAAGTCTTGCGCCTGAAGAGCGAACTGATTCTGCTTGAGCAATATCAAGAGGAAAACAAACGCCTTCGTAAGCTATTAGGCTCACCGTTTATCCGTGATGAGAAGAAAGTCGTCACAGAAGTTATGGCCGTTGATACTTCACCCTATCGTCACCAAGTCGTGATCGACAAAGGTCAGATTGATGGAGTATATGAAGGTCAACCGGTGATCAACGAGAAAGGCATTGTGGGTCAAGTGACCTTTGTTGCTGCTCATAATAGCCGTGTCCTTCTACTCACTGATGCAAACAATGCGATTCCCGTGCAGGTTATTCGTAATGACATCCGTGTGATTGCTTCGGGGAATGGCATGATTGACGAGATCCAGCTAGAGCACATTCCAACCAGTACTGATATACAGGAAGAAGATCTGTTGGTGACATCGGGTCTTGGTGGGGTGTATCCAGAAGGTTACCCAGTCGCCTATGTTACTGCCGTTGATTACGACCCGAAACGAGAATTCGCCGTTATCAAAGCAGAGCCTGTGGTTGAGTTCGACAAGCTCAGATACTTGCTGCTTGTATGGCCTGATGAAAATAAACAGATGCAAGCGGATCAATCCAGCATAGAACAAGCATTGTTAGAGGATGAAGATGGCCAATAGCGTTTTAAGAAGCAAGGTCGTAATTGGCTGCTCATTTTTAGTAGCCCTTATTCTGCAAACGATCCCTTGGCCTGGTAGCTTAGATCTATTTAGACCATCTTGGTTGCTGCTGGTTACGTGTTACTGGGTTTTGGCTCTGCCACATCGTGTTAACGTAGGTAGTGCTTTGATTCTAGGCTTATTGTGGGACCTTTTGATCGGTTCTACTCTGGGTATTCGAGGTATGATGATGGCAATAGTGATGTACATTATTGCCATGAACTTCCTCGTTATTCGTAACATGGCGCTATGGCAGCAAGCGATGATCATTGCTGCGTTAACGGTGTTGTTTGAGGTATTGATCTTCTTTGGTGAATATTTGATCCAAGATGTCGTTTTCAACCCATTATCGCTATGGAGCGCATTGATAAACTGTATACTTTGGCCTTGGATGTTTTTATTAATGAGACGCGTGCGTCGCCATTGGCATGTGAGGTAGTGTGACAATGCAAAAGAAACATTTAGTTTTGGCATCCGGTTCACCACGCCGCAAAGAATTACTATCGCAACTCGGTTATGAGTTCTCTGTCCTTGTAACCGATGTTGAAGAGTGTAAACACGCTCAAGAAACCGCCGAAGAGTATGTTAAGCGACTATCTTTAGATAAAGCCTTAGCGGCATTGTCTTTATTGAAAGATAACCCTTCTGAAAGGCAGCATGTCGTTCCTAGTTCTGATACTGTAAGTAATGGCTCTGAGATAGTCGTTCTTGGTTCTGATACCGTCGTTGTTAGTCAAGGGCAAGTGCTTGAGAAGCCTAGCGATTTTTCTGACTCTAAGCGTATGCTTACTCAGTTAGCGAATGAACGTCACCAAGTGATGACGGCGGTTTCTGTGGTTTCAGAAGAAAAACAAAGAACAGAAATCATTATTACCGACGTATGGTTTAAACCCCTCAGTGAAAAAGAAATAGAACAATACTGGCAAACAGGGGAGCCATGCGATAAAGCCGGTAGCTATGGGATCCAAGGTTTGGGCGGACGCTTTGTTACCCGAATTGAAGGTAGTTATTACGCCGTTGTCGGCTTACCTTTATTTGAAACGGACCAGCTACTGCAAGAATTCTTATAATTACTAATCTGAGGTGCACCATGAGTGCTGAATTGTTGCTGAACGTGACCCCGAGTGAAACTCGTGTGGCCATGATTGAAGGGGGGGCTCTTCAAGAGATCCATGTCGAACGAGATGCTCGACGCGGTATCGTAGGAAATATCTATAAAGGACGTGTAAGCCGTGTTCTTCCGGGAATGCAGGCGGCTTTTGTGGATATAGGCCTTGAAAAAGCAGCTTTTTTACACGCCTCTGATATTGTTCCACACACTGAATGTGTTGCTGAAAATGAAAAGAAGCAGTTTCAAGTTCGTGACATTTCAGAGCTTGTTCGTCAAGGGCAAGACATTGTGGTGCAAGTGGTCAAAGACCCTCTTGGAACTAAAGGTGCTCGCCTAACCACGGATATCACTCTACCGTCTCGTTATCTGGTATTTATGCCGGGCGCAAGTCATGTCGGCGTTTCCCAACGAATCGACAGCGAGTCTGAGCGTAACCGTCTTAAAAAAGTCGTGTCTCGTTACTGTGACGAACACGGTGGCTTCATCATCCGCACTGCGGCTGAAGGCGCTGACTCGAATGAACTTGCACAAGATGCCGCTTTCTTGAAGCGACTTTGGCTAAAGGTTCTTGAGCGTCGTGGTAAACACAAAGCGCGCACTCGCTTGTATGGTGAACTTTGCCTAAGCCAACGTATCTTGCGTGATTTTGTCGGTACTGAGCTGAGTAAGATTCAGGTCGATTCTCGTCTAGAGTATGAAAACCTAAAAGAGTTTACCTCTGAATACGTGCCAGAGCTGACAGACAAGCTTGAGCTGTATGAAGGTGATAAACCTATCTTTGATATGTACGATACCGAGAACGAAATTCAGCGTTCATTGGATCGTAAAGTCGAATTAAAGTCTGGTGGATATTTGATTATTGACCAAACTGAAGCGATGACCACTGTTGATATCAACACTGGCGCGTTTGTTGGTCGCCGTAATCTAGAAGAGACGATTTTCAACACCAACGTAGAAGCGACTCAAGCGATTGCTCGCCAGCTACGTCTGCGTAACCTAGGTGGCATCATCATTATCGACTTTATTGATATGTTGTCAGAGGAACATCGTAAGCGAGTACTAACTTCTTTAGAGGCTGCGCTAGATAAAGACCGTGTGAAAACCAATATTAATGGCTTCACGCAGCTTGGTTTGGTTGAGATGACTCGTAAACGTACTCGTGAAAGTATTGAGCATATCCTGTGTTCGAGCTGTCCTGCTTGTGAAGGTCGCGGCAGTGTGAAGACCGTTGAAACCGTTTGTTATGAAATTCTTCGAGAGATCACGCGAGTGAATCGTGCATATGACGCCGATAAATTTGTGGTTTATGCGGCAGCTGCCGTAGCTGAGGCGTTAGAGGGCGATGAATCTCATGCGCTTGCTGAGCTTGAAGTCTTTATTGGTAAGCAAGTTAAAATCCAGGCTGAGCCTCTGTACATACAAGAGCAGTTTGATGTTGTTATGATGTAATGGAAATTTTGTGAGCTCAAGCGTTACTCTGATTCTACGTGCATGTTTATGGTTAGTGGTTACTCTCTTAGTAACGCTAGCCATTGCCGTAACTACACTGCGTGTAGCCTTACCCAATTTAAATAAGTATCAATCTGAAATTGAGCTTTGGGTAAACCAACATTCCGGTTTTGATTTTTCAATTCAAGACGTGGGCGGTTTTTGGCGTAACACTCACCCTTCTATTGCTCTGCAAGGCGTTAAAGCCAGCCTTCCTAATGCAGAAGATGTGACCTTTTCTGTCGAGCGTGTTGAAGTCGAGTTTGACTTGATTCAATCGCTTGTTCAAATGCGTCCGGTTGTGGCCGATTTGGTCATGAATCAAATGTATCTTGATATCCGTTCTATTGATCTGTTTGCCGGGCAAAATGGCAAAGACGAACCTAAAGATCCCGGTTCTTCCAAGCGAGTGGTACAAGAGCTCGATAATTTACTGCTGAAAACTTTGGTGGATGTGACCGCTAAAGATTCCTCTCTTTTGTATCGCACTATCTCTGATGAAGAACGTCAGCTTGATATCGAAACTCTGAAATGGCAAAACTCTGGTAAGCATCACCTTGCGGAGGGTGTGGTAAGTATCAAAGATGCCAATCTAAACTCTTTGTCAGTGAGTGCTAACTTTGTTGATGGCGGCTCGTTAACGGATATGACGGGCGAGTTTTATGTCAGTGCAGACAGCATTTCGGTTAAGCCTTGGTTAACTCGTTATATGCAGGCGGAATCCGGCATTGAGACGGGCACTGTGAGCTTGAATAGCTGGCTAACACTGCGTAATAGCAAACCTGTGAGCGCTTATGTTGAAGTTCTGCCTTCAGAGTTGACTTGGAAGGAAGATGGTAAGCATGACCTGATGCTTGAGTCAGGTATCTTTAAGTTGTCTCCGATTGATGATGGTTGGCAGGTAAATGGTCACTCACTTAATTTGAGAACTGACGATACGCCTTGGCCTGAGCTCGACGTTGCGTTCAAGTGGAACCAAGGTCCTTGGGAGCTCAATGTCTCTGAATTAAACATTGAGACAATTACGCCGTTGATTAAGCTGATGCCTGACTCTGAACAATCAACCAAAATGATCAACGTATTGGCGCCGGGCGGTACTGTTTCTGATATCCGTGTCTCAATGGATTCGGGAATCGATAGCCTACGCTACTCTGCCAGCTTTTCTGATCTTGCGATTGAGCAATGGGATTTAGTTCCAGGTTTTAGCCAAGTGTCAGGCAGTGTGTTTGGTTCGGCTTCGGAAGCCAAAGCTAGTCTGCATGTGATTGATGATGTGTTCCCATATGGTGATGTTTTCCAAGCCCCTTTGAACATCAAGCAAGGTCAGGTTGATATTGTTTGGCAGCAGGATGAAAACGGCTGGAAACTGTGGTCGGATAAAATCACGGCAGCCACACCAGACTTACAAGTACTAGGCGCATTTCGCTTAGACTTTCCAAAGGATGCGAGCCCATTCTTATCCTTCTATGGCGAAGCGGACGCTTACAATGTAGGTGAAACATGGCGTTACCTGCCGACACTGGCACTTGGACAAGACCTGACCGATTACCTTTCAACTGCGATTCAAGCCGGTAAGGCTGATACCGTAAAGCTATTGTGGCATGGTGATTTATCTCATTATCCCTACACTAATCATGATGGTATTTTCCAAGTTTGGGTCGGATTAGAAGATGCTAAATTCAGCTTTGATACAGCATGGCCATTGATTACCGACCTTCAGCTCGATCTGCTATTTGAAAATGATGCAATGTATCTAGATTCTCGCTCAGCACAGCTGATGGATGTGACTGCAGATCGCATCACTGGACGTATTCCTTATCTAGGGGAAGGCGGTCATATTGAGATTGAAGCCAAGGCAACGGCGTCTGGCAATGCGGTGCGTGATTACATGACGGCTTCGCCACTGGTTGACTCAGTAGGGGCCGCGTTAACCGCACTTCAAGTGAGTGGTGATGTCTCTTCCGAGTTCCAGCTCAATATTCCGTTTGATTCTGAAAGAGAAGCAAGAGCATGGGGTTATGCTGACCTTAGTGGTAACCATGTTGAGATTGAAGCGCCGCCAATGGTGCTTGAGAACACCACGGGCCGTATCGAGTTTGATAATGACGTAGTGACAGCAAATGGCCTCGCCGCTGATTTGCTTAAGCAAGGGATATCGCTTGATTTTAAAGGTCAGAATGATGGCCCTGGCTACGCAGTTGATATCGATGTGTTAGGCGATTGGGATGTTAAACCTTTAGAACCTTACATTGGTGAACAATGGCTAAGTCGCTTATCTGGTCATGCGCAGTGGCAAAGTCAGATTGATATCCAACTGAATGACATCGGTTTTACCTACCAATTGGATTTGCAGTCTGATTTAAAATATCTCGCGAGCGATTACCCATATCCATTGGCCAAAAAGTCATTGGAAAGTGGCTCTGCAAGGCTACAAGCATCGGGTAACCAAGAGTCGATTACTGCGCGTTTGCAACTGCCGAATACTAAGTACCAAGCTGAAATCGATATTACAGGTGATGTGCCTGAGTTAACGGCGACTAACTTAGTTCTGGGTCGTGGTGGCTATAAAATTAGCCCTGTTGTGGGTCATCATGCACTGATTCGTACTGACAAGTTTAATGCGGATGATTGGTTATCTGTCGTGATGGAACCTGTACAGCCGTCAACCGCTGTGCTGAGTCAAATGAACACGCCAACCATTCCTGCGCCAAGTCGTGTGACCTTCGAAAGTAAAGAGCTGATTCTAGGTGGTATCTCTTGGAATGACGTTGATTTTAGTGCTCGTAAGAACAAGCAAGCTTGGCAAATGGAAGTGTCTAGCCAAGAGTTAGAAGGCGATATTAATTACCTGCCACCTTACGATTTGACCGTTTCACTGGATCGTCTACATCTGTTCGTTCCTGAGTGGAGCGACAAGAAAAATCAAGAACAACTGCTGCAACGTAAAGCACAAGAAGCGCCATTGATCTCTCAGCTAGATAGGAAGATCCACGATGTGATGCCAAACCTGACCCTGACGTTGAACGACTTTTGGCTACAAGGCTACAAGGTTGGTAAGGTCGATGTTGAAATGACGAGGAACGAAGACCGTATCGAGTGGAACAAAATCCAGGTTCGAAGTGGTGGCAACAAAGCGGATGTGAGTGGCTGGTGGGAACTGCAAGGTGACAAGAGTCATTCATCATTAACCGTTGATGTTGAAGGTGAAAACAACAGTGAGTTGATGGAACGCTTTGGTATCACTTCAGGAATTCAAAAAGCACCATTTGCGTTAGAAGCTCAACTTGGTTGGGATGGTTCGCCTTGGGGCATTAAGATGGACACCCTTGATGGCAACGTGAAAACCAAGTTTGGTAAAGGCATTATCTCAGATGTGAGCGGCGCGGCTCGTCTACTTGGTCTGTTTAGCCTAGATTCGATCATCCGTAAGATGCAGCTCGATTTCTCAGATGTGTTTGATAAAGGCATGGCATTCAACAGCATCACAGGTACGGGCGAGATCCAAAACGGTATCTTCCTGACTAATGACTTGAATATGGATGCGGTGGCGGGTGAGATGAAGATCAAAGGCATCGCCAACCTAAATACGCGTCAGGTTGATGCAGAAGTGAACTTTACTCCAGATATCACTTCTGGAATTCCGGTATTAACGGCTTTTGCGGTAACCCCTCAAACGGCGCTGTACGTATTGGCGGTGACCACGGTTATTTCGCCGGTTGTTGAAGTCTTTACCCAAGTTAATTATTCGGTGAAAGGGCCATTGGATTCACCAACGGTGAGCGAGCTTTCTCGTAGCTCCGGTGAGTTCCAGCTACCAGAGAAACTCAGAAAGTTAGCCGAATAGGCCTTATATCCTAGTCAGCGAATATACGGTGAAATGCTGATTTCTGAATCATAATGAATGGAGGAGCGATACACATGGATTGTGTTGGGTTGATTCAAATGACATCTGGCCCTAGCCCTGAATTGAACTTTGAGTACCTTGTTCAAGAGGTAGCAAAGTGCAAAGAGTTAGGGGCGAAGTGGGTTGTGTGCCCTGAAAACGCGTTAGTCTTTGGCAGTAAAGCTGACTATCACCAGTATGCAGAGCCTCTAAATGATGGCCCACTGCAAAAGAAAATCTCTGAGCTAGCAAAGCTTCACCGAATTTGGATCGTTATTGGTAGTATGCCGATAAGCACAGCTAAAGGCGTGACTACCACAACCTTGGTGATTGACGATTTTGGCAGTTTAGTGGCTCATTACGACAAGCTACACATGTTTGACGTAGATGTCGCCGATGCCCATAAGTGCTATCGAGAGTCGGATATTTTCACACCGGGTGACCAAGTTGTGACAGCGGAAACGCCTTTTGGTCGCTTAGGTTTGAGTATTTGTTATGATGTGCGTTTTCCACACTTGTATTCTGAGTTACGTAAGCAAGGTGCGCAAATCATAGTGGTTCCAGCTGCGTTTACCGCAGTCACCGGACAGGCGCATTGGGAAGCACTATTAAGATGCCGTGCGATCGAAACACAATCGTGGATCGTCGCGGTAGGGCAAGGTGGCAAACACCCTTGCCAAAGAGAAACATGGGGACACTCTATGGTGGTTGATCCCTGGGGAAGAGTGGTCGCACAGTTAGATCAAGAACCTAAAAGTATGGTGGTTGAGATAGATACGTCCAGTTGCGAATCAATCAGGCAAAATATGCCCATCGCGCAACACTCTCGATTTACCAATCAATTTTAATTACAAACAAGAGCCATCTATGAGCATTAATCAAATTGAAGAAGCGCTACTGAACCCAACAGGGCTTACGGAGCAAAATATCGCAGATACATTGGCGAGCATTGCTACCCGCCAAATTGATTATGCTGATATCTACTTTCAGTCTAGCTGGCACGAATCTTTGGTGCTAGAAGATAGCATTATTAAAGACGGCTCTTTCAATATCGATTGCGGTGTTGGTGTTCGTGCAGTATCTGGCGAAAAGACCGGTTTTGCTTACTCTGACCAAATCCAATTGGATGGTCTTAAACAGAGCGCAATTGCGGCTCGTGGTATCGCGAAGCAAGGTCAAAACGGCAAGGTTCAAGCGTTTAAGCGCAACTCTAACCAAACTTACTATGATGCAGTTAACCCGCTAGCGAGCTGGGAAAAACAGCAGAAAACGGAACTACTGAAATCATTGGATGCTTACATTCGTACGAAAGAGCCTATGGTGACTGAGGTATCTGTGAGCCTAAGCGGTGTACATGAGCAGATGCTGGTTGCTGCGACTGATGGAACTTACGCTGGCGATATTCGTCCGCTGGTTCGTCTATCAATCAGTGTACTTGCTCAGAAAGGCGATCGCCGTGAACGTGGTAGTGCTGGTGGCGGTGGTCGTTTTGGTTACGACTTTTTCCTAAGCGATGACAAAGGCACTCAGGTTGCTTACCAATTTGCGGATGAAGCGATTCGCCAAGCGCTTGTTAACCTTGAAGCAGTTGCTGCGCCTGCTGGTGCAATGCCTGTGGTTCTTGGTTCTGGTTGGCCGGGCGTTCTTCTACACGAAGCCGTAGGCCACGGTTTAGAAGGCGACTTTAACCGTAAAGAGTCTTCAGTATTCTCGGGTAAAGTTGGCGAGCAAGTCACTTCAAGCCTATGTACGATTGTCGATGACGGTACATTGACTGATCTTCGTGGTTCATTGAACGTCGATGATGAAGGTGTCAATGGTCAGTACAATACGTTAATCGAAAACGGCATCTTAAAAGGTTACATGCAAGATAAGCTGAACGCTCGCCTAATGGGTGTAGCACCGACAGGTAATGGTCGTCGTGAGTCTTACGCGCATCTTCCAATGCCACGTATGACGAATACATACATGCTACCGGGCGAACACACGCCGGAAGAGATCATCGCAACGGTTGAGAAGGGTATCTATGCACCGAACTTCGGTGGCGGTCAGGTGGATATTACATCAGGTAAGTTTGTATTCTCAGCTTCTGAAGCGTACATGATTGAAAACGGCAAGATCACTCACCCAGTGAAAGGCGCGACGCTAATCGGTTCTGGTATTGAAGCAATGCAGCAGGTGTCTATGGTCGGTAACGACCTAAGTATCGACCGTGGTGTTGGTGTGTGTGGTAAGGCTGGTCAAAGTGTACCAGTGGGTGTTGGTCAACCAACATTGAAGCTAGACTCGCTAACTGTTGGTGGTACTGAGTAACTCAGGTTAGCCTCAACAAGTCTGTTTAAAAAATTAATTGAAAAGCGCCTCCAATGTGAGGCGCTTTTTGTTTTTATATTACTGATTCAGTAAGCGTATAGAGTCACTACATGTTCTCTTCTGCAAACTCAGCCAGTCGGCTTCGCACTACACCATTGAGGTGGATGTTGGCACTGCCTTCGAAGTTTTTAAAACGCTCGACCATGTAGGTTAAGCCAGAGGTCACAGGGGTTAGGTAAGAAGAATCTATCTGCGCTAGGTTTCCAGAACAGATAATCTTAGTACCTTCGCCACAACGAGTGATGATGGTTTTGATTTGTGAAGCGGTGAGGTTCTGACACTCATCGAGAAGTACAAACGCATTCTGAATTGAACGTCCGCGCATGAAGTTAATCGATTTAAACTGGATATTGGCTTTGTCACAGATGTACTTCATCGACCCTTCGGTACAATGGTCGTTCTTGTGCAGCGCTTCCAGTGTATCGGTCACTGCGGCTAACCAAGGCAACATCTTCTCTTCCTCAGTACCAGGAAGGAAACCTATCGACTCACCTATATCAGGTGTGTTTCGGGTTACGATGATCTTATCGAACTGCTTACGTTCAATGGTTTGCTCAAGTGCAGCAGCCATGGCGAGCAGCGTTTTACCACTCCCTGCCGCACCAGTTAGGATCACCAGGTCAATATCAGGGTCGAGCAGGGCATCAATCGCCATTCCTTGGTAAATGTTTTTTGGCGTGATGTCCCAAGCTCTTCGGTTCATTAAGCGTTCACGGCTTAAGTCCCTGAGTGTGATGGTTTCGGTATCAATCTCTTCAACTCTTGCTGCAAAGTCGCTCTCTTCATCAATCACATATTGGTTGAGGAAGGTCGGCTCAAAAGGCGCTCTAGCTAAGGTGTGCAGTGTCTTTCCACCTAAACTTCTGCTCTCGACATTGTCGATACCATCCCAAAATGATCCTTCGAGCTGTTGAAAGCCTTTGGTGAGATATTGAATATCATCAATCAGTTGGTCTGTTTGATAGTCTTCAACAAAGCGAACACCAGCGCCTTTGGCTCGTAAGCGCATGTTGATGTCTTTGGTGATGAGAACCACTTCGCGTGGCGCGCGTTTGTTTTGAAGGTAGAGTACAGCGTTGAGGATTCGGTTATCGCCTGCCTTGTCGTCGGCAAAGGCTTTGATGCTTTCTTGAAGTTCGTAATCGGCGAGTATTGAAATACTGCCTGAGGCTTTAATGTCTTTGGTGAAAGGGATACCTTCCGATATTTGGTCTGGTGTAGCTTCCCTGAATAGATCTTCGAGAGTTCGTATCGCAATTCTCGCATCTCGGGCAACGTCTCTCTTACTGTCTTTGATTCTGTCTAGTTCTTCTAGCACTGTCATGGGGATAACGACATCGTGCTCTTGGAAAGAAAATATAGCGAAGGGTTCGTGAAGTAGGATATTGGTGTCTAAAACAAATAGCTTCCGGTTGGTCTCGCCCATAGCATCTCCTTGCCGACGTGCGGCTTGCCTTGCATTCATTGAACGTAGATAAAGCTCATATAAAGATTAGTATCTGATTCTGGTGATAGTCAACTACTCACCTAAACTTCATCTAGAGGAATACCACCATATCGTTGTAGATGACTATGGCGTATTCGTTTGAGAGCAGCAATCTGCTACCTATAGATTAACCATGATTTTTTGACAGTTTGATTGCACTGGCGAAAACAGAAAAAAAGCACGAAATCATCTCCTTTAGGCGTGACCTAAATCACAGCATCGAGTAAGATTAGCGACCTTTTTCTGCACCATTTTCTTGAGATATTTATTATCTAGAGCGCACTTAAAAAGTGGCTGCAAACTAGGCATTTTTGGCTATATTTTTAGTTCAGGAGCGAGAACGTTCTTGTTTGAAACTGCAGTTAAAAAGACCAAATTCCAACTATAAGATTGAGGTAGTCGATTCATGACATTTGCTTTGGGGCAACGCTGGATAAGCGATACGGAGAGCGATTTAGGTTTAGGTACCGTTGTAGCAATGGATGCTCGCACAGTGACACTAATGTTTGCAGCGTCAGAAGAAAACCGTGTTTATGCACGTACTGATGCTCCCGTAACCCGAGTAACGTTTAATGTCGGCGATGTCATCGAATGCCAAGAAGGTTGGTCTCTGTCTGTCGAAGAAGTTATCGGAGACAAAGGACTGCTAACCTACTTAGGTACTCGCGAAGATACCCAAGAAACAGAAGTCACTCTGCGTGAAATCTTCTTAAGTAACCAGATCCGCTTTAACAAGCCACAAGATAAACTGTACGCAGGTCAAATCGACCGTATGGATAACTTCGTGTTGCGTTACCGCGCGTTGAGTAACCAGTACCAACAACACAAGAGCCCTATGCGTGGCTTGTGTGGTATGCGTGCTGGCTTGATCCCTCACCAGCTATACATCGCTCATGAAGTGGGCCGTCGTCACGCTCCGCGCGTTTTACTGGCTGATGAAGTTGGCCTAGGTAAAACCATCGAAGCGGGCATGATCATCCACCAACAGGTGTTGTCTGGCCGTGCTGAACGAATTCTGATTGTGGTTCCTGAAACTCTACAGCACCAATGGTTAGTAGAGATGATGCGCCGTTTCAATCTGCACTTCTCTATCTTCGATGAAGAGCGTTGTATTGAAGCGTTTGCTGAATCGGACAACCCATTTGATACCCAGCAGTACGTTCTGTGTTCTTTGGATTTCCTACGTAAGAGCCGTAAGCGCTACGAGCAAGCACTTGAAGGCGAGTGGGACTTGCTGGTTGTCGATGAAGCGCATCACCTTGAGTGGAGCCAAGACAAACCAAGCCGCGAATACCAGGTGGTTGAAGGCTTAGCGGAAAATACGTCTGGTGTGCTACTACTAACAGCAACGCCTGAACAACTAGGTCGTGAGAGTCACTTTGCACGTCTGCGTCTGCTTGATCCTGACCGCTTCTACGATTACGAAGCATTCGTTGAAGAAGAAGACCAATACGCACCGGTTGCTGATGCTGTTACTGCATTGTTCTCTGGTGTGAAGCTTGAAAACAGCGCGAAGAATCAGATTACTGAACTGCTTTCTGAGCAAGATGTAGAGCCGCTGTTTCGTGTTATCGAAGGTGATAGTAGCGAAGAAGAGCAAGCGTTAGCTCGCCAAGAATTAATTGATAACCTTATGGACCGCCATGGTACTGGCCGTGTTCTATTTAGAAACACGCGAGCTGCAATCAAAGGCTTCCCTAAGCGTAATGTAAACCTACTGCCTATGGAGATTCCAACGCAGTACACAACCTCAATGCGTGTATCTGGCATGATCGGTGGCAAGATGGCTCCCGAAGCTCGTGCTATGAAGATGCTGTACCCAGAAGAGATCTTCCAAGAGTTTGAAGGTGAAGACTCAAGCTGGTGGCAGTTCGATTCACGTGTTAACTGGTTGATTGAAAAAATCCAAGATAAGCGTAGTGAAAAGATCCTAGTGATCGCATCACGTGCAAGTACGGCGCTTCAATTAGAGCAAGCACTGCGTGAGCGTGAAGGTGTGCGTGCAACCGTATTCCATGAAGGCATGTCGATCCTTGAACGTGATAAAGCGGCGGCTTACTTTGCTCAAGAAGAGGGCGGTGCTCAGGTTCTGATCTGTAGTGAAATCGGCTCTGAAGGTCGTAACTTCCAGTTCGCGAACCAGCTAGTAATGTTCGATCTTCCGTTCAACCCAGACTTGCTTGAACAACGTATTGGTCGTTTGGACCGTATCGGTCAGCTGCGTGACATCGACATCCATGTCCCTTACTTAAAAGGTACGTCACAGGCGATTCTTGCGCGTTGGTTTGATGAGGGTCTAAATGCATTTGCAGAGACATGTCCAACTGGTCGCACAGTTTACGACAAGTACTCAGATGTTCTTATCGAAATGCTGGCTTCTGGTAATACAGAGCAGCTTGATGAAGTGATTGAAGAGTCTGCCAAGCTAAATCAAAGCCTAAAAGCGGATCTAGAAAAAGGCCGCGATCGCCTATTAGAGATGCACTCAAACGGCGGCGACAAAGCACACGAAATCGCAGAGAAGATTGCATCAACTGATGGCGATACTAACCTAGTAACGTTTGCACTGAGCTTGTTCGACACGATTGGTTTGAACCAAGACGACAAGGGTGAAAATGCGCTAGTCGTGACACCATCTGAGCACATGATGGTACCAAGCTACCCTGGCTTACCATACGAAGGCGCAACCATCACGTTCGATCGTGATACAGCCCTTTCTCGTGAAGACATGAACTTCATCAGCTGGGAGCACCCAATGATTCAAGGCGGTATTGATCTGCTACTGAGTGAAGGTGTGGGTGCATCAGCGGTATCATTGCTGAAAAACAAAGCGCTGCCAGTGGGTACTATCCTGCTTGAGTTGGTTTACCTTGTGGATGCGCAAGCACCGAAACGCAGCGGTATCAGTCAGTTCCTGCCTAAGACACCAATTCGTTTGATGATGGATGGCCGTGGTAACGATCTATCTGCTCAGGTTGAATTTGATAGCTTTAACCGTCAGCTAAGCCCTGTAAACCGTCACTTAGCGAGCAAACTAGTGAACTCGGTACAAGGCGAGATTCACAAGCTAATCGAAGCGGGTGAGACGCATGTACTGCCGAAGGTTGAAGAAGTTCGTCAGCAAGCTCAGAAAGATATGCAAACTAACTTGAACGGTGAACTAGAGCGTCTACAAGCGCTTAAAGCGGTGAACCCGAATATTCGTGATGAAGAGCTTGAGGTTATCGAAGCTCAAATCAATGAACTGACAGGTTACATCAGCAAAGCTCAGGTTCAGCTAGATTCATTACGCTTGATTGTGGTTTCTCACAACTAGTTTGAATTAGCGAAATGCTTCAACGAAATAAGGCCTTCATTACGAAGGCCTTATTGTTATCTAGCGTTTGAAAGATGTACTGGTTGTTGAAAGGTGTATTGACTGAGGAATTACATCAACCACTTCCACCAAACAAATACCGCTAGGAAACCAAATAGGTAAACCAGACCCGCTACAGACAACCATTTTAGTTTGGTGCCAATCGCTAGAGCTTCAGGAAGCTTGGCTTTGTTTACCAAAATGAAGTTAAGCAGAGCGAAGAACGGTGTCGTTGCAAACGCAAGTACCATCGCAAAATCCAACATTGGCATCAGCGCAGCACTAAAGAACATCACAATCGCCAAGGCCGCGATAGAGACAATGATGATCCAGCCTTGCAGCATGCGTGGGCTCGACTCTTTTTTAAATAATAGTCGCTGTGATTCAGCAAGTACGCGTGAGTAGCCATCGATAACGGTAATGGTGCTGCCAAAGATACAGAAGAAAGCGACGATGGCGATCAGTGGACGAGACCATTCACCAATCGTAGAAGCATAAATACCGACTAACTGGTGAGTAAAGCCAACACCAGAGCGAGACAGTTCAACCCCCGAGCCGTGAAGTACCAGAGCGCCTAACGCAACGAACACTAGTGCAAGTAGTGCAGTACCAATGTAGCCAACATTGAAATCGAATAGCGCTGATTGAGCCGTGACTTCTTGTTTCTCTTTTTGGCTCTTTAGCCACATAGAGGTGATGCTGGATATCTCGATAGGCGCAGGCATCCAACCCATAGTCACCACGATAAAGCCAATAGCAGCCAATGACCAAGGCGACGGTGGAACAAAAGCAGCATCAGGTTCGACTGGAGAGCCTATAGCAATGGCGACTGCAGCTAAGGTTGTGATGGTCAGGATCGCCATGATCGCCTTAGATAAGGTATCAAGAGCACGATAGTGGCCTGCAAATAGAATGATCAAGCATGTTGCTAAAACGATCATGCACAATGTGCTGGTGGCTAATTCGAAAGGAACAAAGTAGCTAAGTAAGCTTGCACTGAATAGCAACAAAGCAGCCGTGTTCACGACGGCGGAAATGGCGCTCAATATTGAAAAGATCACAAGGTATGGGCGACCTAGGTTAGAGTAGCCCTCAACCAAGCTTTGACCTGTTCCCAATGTATATTGGATACCGGCTCTAAAGAATGGGTATTTAAATACGTTAACCAGAATAATAAGAGCGGCGAGTTGCCAGCCATAAATCGCACCAGCTTTGGTCGAGGCAACTAAATGTGAGCCACCTACTGCCGCAGCAGCCATCATGATGCCAGGGCCAAGAGACTTGATTAAACTTGATAGGGGAGCAGAGGTTTGTGTTTTTTCTGTGGTTGTTTTAACCGTACTTTCCATCATTTTTCCTTTGATGCTGACTTCTTATTTTCCGTTACCCTATCAATACCATGTTTTGTAAAGTCGTCAACTTTTATGTACGAAAATGTTGGGAATTGTATTTAATAATAAACAAATCAACCGTAAATTATTTATTCACCAGTAATTAAGAGGCTTCAATGGCGTTAGAACAGTACACACCACCACGTGAACCGTGGGTCGACATTGTCTATCAAGATGACGATATTCTAGTGGTGAACAAGCCAGCAGGCCTACTTTCAGTGCCGGGAAGGTTACCAGAGCACTACGACAGTATGTGGAGTCGGTTGGTTGTGGATTTTCCGGAGATTCAGGTTGTGCATCGGTTGGATATGTCGACATCAGGCTTGATGTTGTTAGCTAAACATAAGCAGGCTGAGCGGCATTTGAAGAAGCAGTTCCAATATCGACTGACACATAAGCTCTATTACGCACGAGTGTGGGGGGCAGTAGAAGAAAAAGAAGGGCTTATTGATCTGCCACTCATCTGTGATTGGCCGAATCGCCCTAGGCAGAAAGTGTGTTTTGATGATGGCAAGCCATCAAAGACTCGTTATGTGGTAGAGCAAGAAGAGACTCAAACCACTTTGTTGAAGTTACTGCCGATTACCGGTCGCTCTCATCAGTTGCGTGTGCATTGTATGGAAATAGGGAACCCAATTGTTGGCGACGAGTTTTATGCAACGCCTGAAGCTTTTGAGTATAGCGATAGATTAGCTTTACATGCGTGTGAACTGAGCTTCTATCATCCGGAGAACAACCAACTGTTCAAAGCCTTTGTTCCTTGTGAATTTTACCCTCAAGCGTCACCACAAATTGAACAGCACTTTGAAATTGCGCCAGAGCTTCCAGACTACAGAAAGCTAAAAGCTTAGAATGGTGTCATCAATACCAATTCAAGGAAATACAATGCCGAAGCTGAAAGTGGTCTTTCTCGACCGAGCTACCATCCCATCTCAAATCAATTTAAAACCTCTTAGCTTTGAACATGAATGGATTGAGTTTGATTTTACTGCTCCAGAGCTCGTTGCTGAGCGCGTTGCGGGAGCAGATGTTGTTATCACCAATAAGGTTGTGCTCAACGCTGATAATTTAGCTCAAGCGCAACAACTCAAGTTGATCGCTGTTTCTGCGACAGGTGTCAACAATGTTGATGTGGAATACTGCAAGGGCAGTAATATCGCAGTGGCTAATGTGCAAGGCTATGCGACTCAGTCGGTACCTGAACATGTGATTGCTATGCTGTTTACGCTAAAGCGAAATCTTGTTGGCTACCATCAAGACATTGAAGCCGGGGAGTGGCAGAAGGGTAAGCAGTTCTGTTTCTTTACTCATCCGATTCAAGATGTAGCGGGCAGCACATTAGGTTTAATGGGCAGTGGAAGTTTAGGGCAAGCCACCGCGATATTAGCTAAAGCGATAGGCATGAATGTCATTTTTGCAGAGCGCAAAGGGGCTGACTCTTGTCGAGAAGGCTATCTGCCTTTTGAAACTGTTTTAAAGCAAGCGGATGCGATCAGTCTGCATTGCCCTTTGACTGATGCGACTCGCAACCTGATTTCAGAGCGAGAGCTCGCGATGATGAAACCGAGTGCAGTCTTAATCAATGCAGGGCGCGGTGGATTAGTTGATGAGCAAGCCTTAGTTGAGGCTTTGAAAAAACATGAGATTGCAGGCGCAGGTATGGATGTATTCACACAAGAGCCTGCAGACAATTCGAATCCACTCTTGGCTAACAGTCACTTACCTAATTTACTGCTAACGCCTCATGTTGCATGGGGCAGTGATAGCTCAATTCAAAAGCTGTCGGATATCTTAATGGACAACATAGATGGCTTTGTCGCAGGTAATCCGCAAAACTTAGTGCGTTGATTCTTGAGATCTTTATTACGATTGGTATTAAGCGAGTAGAGTTCAAAACAAAAAAGGTTGGCTTTTGGGCCAACCTTTTTAGATCGTTATGTCGATTAAGTGATTTAGCCTTGCGGCTTAACTACCAATACATTGATTGGTGAGTTCTGTACCACTTTGCTTGCAACAGAACCAAGAACCACTTTGTCGATTTTCGAACGCTTATGGCTAGGCATCACAATAAGGTCGGCGCCAAGCTTTTCTGCGTAATCAAGAATCGTCGTGTAAGTTTTACCTTCAGCTACGTGAACCTTATACACCACTTCATCGTCGATGTGTTTGTCGGCAAACTCTTTCAGCTGATTTTTAACATCAAGCTTCATTTGGTTCGCCGCATCTTTCGGGAAGTAAGACGCCACCATCGACATGTGAATGCCCGGTAGTACGTTCAGAATGTGGATTTCAGCATTGCTGTGTTTCGCGTGCCATACCGCTAGCTCGACTGCTTTATCAGAAAAGCCTTTGTCGTTAAGATCAACGGGAACAAGGATTTGTCTATACATGTATTCGTCTCTTTTTGAGCAGCGCTTAGCACATACCAAACGCTGTAATTATCTTTTCCATGTAGTAAAAAAGCCAAATAGAGTAGAGCGCTACTTGGCTCTATCCATTACGCGCTAATCTCATCCTTACGAGCACGCCTTCTTTGGTTCATCGCTAAACCAATCAAAATCAGTAGGGCAGGTAAGAATACCCACTCTTTCATTGGTCGATCTGCATCTTGGATAACGGATTTAATTTCCCAATCAAAGTCAATGCCAGCGGCTTCTGCAGGGCTACCAAACTCAACCATATCAACAATCATCTTGTTGTCAGCTTGTGTCAGCATTAGGCCCATTGAAGCAATGCGGTCTTCACTTGTTGTCGCAGAATCTTCAAATGGAAGGCGGACTGTCTTCTCAGAATAGTTACCTTCTAAGTTTTCGCCACCTACTCTCAATTCAAGTGATTGTCCCACAGATAAATTTTCTGTGATTTGAGCGATCTCAACTCCTGGCGAAAGAACTTTCTCTGGATAAATCATGTCCCACCAGAAACCTGGGCGGAAGAAAGAGAAAGTCAGAACGATAAGCAGTATGGTTTCCCACCACTTGTTCTTAGTGAACCACCAACCTTGAGTTGCTGCTGCAAAGATAAGTACCGCAGTAACCGAAGAGAAAATCGTTAGCGCTAAATGCCACCAAGAATCAATGCCCATCAACAGTAGTTGGGTATTGAATATGAACATGAATGGTAAGATTGCGGTCCGGATATCGTAGGTAAAACCTTGAATACCTGTACGAATCGGGTCTGATTTCGCAATCGCTGCTGCGGCAAATGCTGCCAGACCTACCGGAGGTGTGTCATCCGCAAGAATACCGAAGTAGAACACGAATAAGTGCACCGCAATCAGTGGGATGATAAGACCGTGCGCAGCGCCCAGAGTAACAATTACCGGCGCCATTAGCGTTGATACAACGATGTAGTTTGCTGTGGTTGGTAAGCCCATGCCTAGGATCAAGCTGATTACCGCGGTGAATAGCAACATAAGAATGATGCTACCGCCTGAGATGAACTCAACGAAATCAGTCATTACAAGGCCGATACCCGTTAGAGTCACCACACCAACAACCGTACCTGCGGCAGCTGTCGCTACACCGATACCAATCATGTTACGTGCGCCTGAAACCAAGCTCTCTGCTAGATCAACGAAACCAGCTTTAGTTTGCTCTGCAAGATCGTCTGATTTGTTCATCAGAGTCATCAAAGGACGCTGAGTGATCAAAATGAAGATCATGAAGACGGTTGCCCAGAATGCAGATAGACCTGGCGAGAAACGTTCAACGGTTAGACACCAAACTAGCACTACGATAGGCAGTAGGAAGTGCAAACCAGATTTAATTGTTGGACCTGGATCTGGAACTTCTTTCAGGTCCGCATCGATTTCCATGCCGCCTTCAGCTGCGTATTTTGCTGATACGCGAACCAGAGCAACATAAGCGATCAATAGCGCCACAGTTACGATCGGTGTTGCAGCATCGCCAAATACATCTTTCGTCCAACCCACACCGTAGTAAACCGCGGCACTAATAACACATAGACCTAATATGGTGCCAGTGAAAGAGAGTAGGCTTTGTACGATAGTTGGTGTGTGACGACGAGGTAAGCCGGTCATGCCAGCTTTACATGCTTCTAGGTGAACGATGTAAATCAGAGCTATGTAAGAGATCAGAGCTGGCAGTAGCGCCGCCTTGATAACTTCCACATACGAGATGCCCACATACTCAACCATCAAGAATGCCGCAGCACCCATGATCGGTGGCGTTAGTTGGCCATTGGTTGAAGCCGCAACTTCTACCGCACCTGCTTTTGTGCCCGGGAAACCAACACGCTTCATTAGCGGGATAGTAAAGGTACCTGTGGTTACCACGTTTGCAATAGATGAACCTGATACCAGACCAGATAACCCAGAGGCTACAACGGCTGCTTTTGCTGGGCCGCCTTTCATGTGACCAAGCAGAGAGAATGCAACCTTGATGAAGTAGGCACCAGCACCAGCGCGTTCTAGCATTGCACCAAACAGTACAAACAAGAATACGAATGACGTTGATACGCCAAGAGCAACACCGAATACACCTTCCGTTGTTAGCCACAGGTGCGACATTGCCTTGTTCAGGCTTGCACCTTTATGGGCGATAACGTCTGGCATGTGTGGACCGCCAAAGGTGTAAAGTAGGAATACTGCCGCCACAACCATAAGAGGTGGACCTAAAGCGCGTCGTGTTGCTTCAAGCAGTAAAACCATGCCGAATACAGCAGCAACAATATCGAATGTTGTTGGTGCGCCCGAACGACCGGCAAGTTCAGTGTAGAAAATATATATATAAGAAGCTGAAAAACTACCTACTAGCGCCAATATCCAGTCGACTGCAGGAATGCGATCCCGAGGCGAGTTCTTCATAGCTGGATAAGCGGTAAAGGCTAGGAAAATAGCAAACGTAAGGTGAATTGCTCGAGCTTCAGTGTCGTTTAAAATTGCGAAGTTAAAAATGAACGGCAGCGGAGATGCATACCAAAGTTGGAACAGTGACCAACATAGAGGCACAAACCATAAAATACGGCCTTGGATACCACGAGGGCTACGCGCACCAGTATCTGATTGTGCCACCATTTCTTGCACATCTGGAGACGGTGATGTTGTCTGCGTCATGTACTTTATCCTTATTATTGATGGTCTGCCTTTTCTTACGAACAACCAAACGTTATTTATTTCCTATCTAGTGTAGTGAATGGATAGGGAAATGCGTTCTTTGTTCGTCTTTGTCTTAGGCTTGATACGAAGGTAAGTCCTCCAAATTGGAGAAACTTAAAGGGTTGCTCTTTTCACTTAAGTTATTTTTATAAAACGTGAAAAGCCAATAAGGAGGGCTAGCCTCCTTATTGGTGTAGTAGGCTTAAAGTAGAATTACTTTAGAAGGCCCACTTCTTTGTAGTATTTTGCTGCGCCTGGGTGAAGAGGGATAGAGATACCCGCTTTAACCATGTCTTCTTTTTTCAGGTTCGCAAATGCTGGATGTAGGCGTTTGAAAGTGTCAAAGTTTTCAAATACTGCCTTAGCAACGTTGTATGCAACTTCTTCAGAAACGTCTGAAGTTGTTACCATTGTTGCTGCAACACCGAAGCTGTTTACGTCAGCGTCAGTACCACGGTACATGCCAGCAGGAACTGTGCTGTAAGCGTAGTATGGGTTTTCAGCTACGATCTTGTCGATCTGTGGACCCGTTGCTGAAACCAGTTTTGCATCACAAGACGTTGTTGCTTCTTTGATTGATCCGTTCGGGTGACCAACCATGTAGATAAATGCATCAATCTTGTTATCACAAAGTGCTTGTGAACGCTCAGAACCTTTAAGTTCAGAAGCAAGCTTGAAGCTGTCGTTCGTCCAACCCATTGCGTCCATTACAACACCCATCGTTGCACGGTCACCAGAGCCTGGATTACCAATGTTTACGCGCTTACCAGCTAGGTCAGAAACATTGTTAATGCCAGCATCGGTACGAGCGATGATGTTGAACGGTTCTGTATGTAGAGAGAACATAGCGCGAAGTTTCTTGTATTCGCCCTGATCTTTGAACTTACTTGTACCGTTGTAGCCGTGGTATTGCCAGTCCGATTGAACAACACCGAAATCTAGTTCACCAGCACGGATGGTGTTAACGTTGTAGATTGAACCACCAGTAGACTCTACAGAACAACGAATGTTGTGGTCTTTGCGGCCCTTGTTCACTAGTTTACAAATTGCACCACCAGTCGGGTAGTAAACACCCGTCACTGAACCAGTACCAATTGTGATGAACTCTTGAGCGTTAACAGCGCCAGCGCCCATTACAGCAGCTGCAATAGCACCAACTTTAATAAGTTTGGTAAATGCCATGAATTTCCCTTCCTTTATTCATTATTAACCCTGAAACAAGTGTAGTCGTTTCTGGAGTTTCCTATTTGGAAACGGCACCTTTTTCAATCCATGTGATGAAAAAGTGGCTGAATAATATCAAAAATTGGCAGAAAATTACTCGAATGTTAAAAGATATAGCTAAAAAATCTAACAAATGATGTCTAGATCTCGTGTTTAATTTGCTACTGAGTTTTTTAAAATCAATGATTTAGTGTAATTTCGGGAAGGGTGTATGGATATTCTAGGATGTGATTTGGATCACGAAGCGAATAGATGTTCGTGATCCATTAGTAAGGCTGATAGTTATGAAACAGTGAGCAATTATCCTGCGTATTCAAACAGTTCGCACACAGAATCAAACAGTTGCTTAGTGGTAACCGATAACGTTGGAGTAATAAAGATAGTGTCATCACCCGCGACCACACCCAGTATGCCTTCCGACTTACCTAGTGAGTCTAATAAGCGAGCGATAAGCTGAGCTGCACCAGGGCCAGTGTGTATCACAACTAATGCATTGTTGTGGTCAATATCTAGTACTAATTCTCGTAAAGAGCTAGAAACTGTCGGAACACCCAGTTCAGCAGGAAGACAGTAAACCATCTCCATTTTTGCGTTACGAGTTCGAACGGCACCAAACTTGGTTAACATACGCGAGACTTTAGACTGGTTGATGCTTTCAAAACCTTCGTGTTTTAGTGCATCTACAATTTCGCCTTGTGAGCCAAAACGTTCTTCTTTTAGTAAGGCTTTAAATGCACGAACTAAGTTGTCTTGCTTTTCTGTATTGCGCATATGTCATTCTTATTCATTAACAAAGATGTTTGCATATTCTCGCATACATATTCAATTTTAGCCAAAACATCCCTGTAATTTGTTAGTCATATCACTGTAAATATTTAATAGAATAATGTGTTATTTGCGACGACTTATTTTGTTATTTCAGTCGATTATCGCCATAATGCGAACTTGCTGTGTAGCACGGTTTTATTGACTTGCGCGAAGTCGCAAAGCTAGCGTTAATTGATTGTAATCACTTTGTGATTAATATAGTTTTTTAACTTAGATTTAGCTCAAGAATTACCCTACAAAGAATCTATAAGAGAAAGCTCTCAAGGAGAATAACAATGAAAGTAGCTGTTATTGGTGCCGCTGGTGGCATCGGTCAAGCCCTAGCCCTACTACTTAAGAACCGCCTACCTGCTGGTTCAGATCTTGCACTTTACGACATCGCTCCGGTAACACCGGGTGTTGCTGCCGATCTTAGCCATATCCCAACGCCTGTTTCGATCAAAGGTTACGCGGGTGAAGATCCAACACCAGCACTAGAAGGTGCGGATGTTGTACTTATTTCAGCGGGTGTTGCTCGTAAGCCTGGTATGGATCGTGCGGATCTTTTCAATGTGAACGCTGGCATTGTTAAGTCTCTTGCAGAGAAAATCGCAGTTACTTGTCCTACTGCTTGTGTTGGTATCATCACTAACCCAGTAAACACAACAGTGCCAATCGCAGCTGAAGTACTCAAGAAAGCAGGTGTTTACGATAAGCGTCGCCTATTCGGTATTACGACTCTTGATGTGATTCGTTCTGAAACGTTCGTTGCTGAACTAAAAGATAAAGATCCAGGCGACATCCGTGTTCCTGTTATCGGCGGTCACTCAGGCGTAACGATCCTTCCTCTGCTTTCTCAAGTTGAAGGCGTAGAGTTCACTGATGAAGAAATTGCAGCGCTAACGACTCGCATCCAAAATGCAGGTACTGAAGTAGTAGAAGCTAAAGCTGGCGGCGGCAGTGCGACACTGTCTATGGGTCAAGCGGCTTGTCGTTTCGGTCTTGCTCTAGTGAAAGCGCTTCAAGGTGAAGAGAACGTGATCGAATGTGCATACGTTGAAGGTGAAGGCGAACACGCACCATTCTTCGCTCAGCCAGTTAAGCTAGGTAAAGAGGGCGCAGAAGCGATCCTTAGCTACGGTGAACTGAGCGATTTCGAGCGTAACGCCTTAGACAGCATGCTTGAAACACTAAATGGCGATATCGAGATTGGTGTTGAGTTCGCTAAGTAAGCGATACAGCATTTAACTCAATTTAAAATTACTAATAAATGCCGGTCATTATGATCGGCTTTTTTGATCCTTGGATTTGCCTCGTTCGTAAATAGTGTTTTAGAGATGCAAGTGGGGCAGCAGTTATGAGTCGTATTCAAAAAGGAATGAACGTCCATTTCCATTTAGGTAGATTGGGAAAGATCCTTGTTATAGATGAGCAAGAGCAATTTGCGCTGGTTGAGTCATACAACAGCCACGAGCAGTACGCAGTGCCGCTGGAAGAGATAGAAGAAGTCGAAGCTCAACTTCCGTTGTCGTTAGAGTCGAGTCGTTATTGACAGTGGATTTGAAAAGATTTTCGTGAGGATCAAAAAAAGAGCCCTGAGGCTCTTTTTTATTATCTATGTAATGTCGCTATATAGAAGACAGTCTACAAAGTTACTTGCTGCGTTTAACAGCCAAGTGTGCAAGTGTGGTTAGTGCTTGCTTATATTCAGAGTCAGGCAGTACAGAAAGCTCAGCAATCGCTTTGTCGGCTTCTTCATAGGCTTTATTAGTCGTGTACTCTAATGAGCCTGTGTCTTTCATCACCGCCATAATGTCGTCGAGACGTTCCATGCCGTTCGCTTTCTCAATTGCTTCACGAATCATGCTTGCTTGTTCAGGAGAACCATTGTGCATTGCATATAGTAAAGGCAGCGTTGGTTTGCCTTCAGCAAGGTCGTCACCAACGTTCTTGCCCATCTCTTTACCATCAGCAGTGTAGTCCATCACATCGTCAATCAGTTGGAATGCGGTGCCTAGGTATTTACCGTAGTTTTGCATTGCCGTTTCGATTTCTGGTGATGATTCGCTAAGGATGGCACCGATTTGTGTTGCGGCTTCAAACAGGCGAGCGGTCTTAGAGTAGATCACTTGCATGTAGCTTTCTTCAGTGGTGTCTGGGTTGTTGCAGTTCATTAACTGTTGAACTTCACCCTCGGCAATCACGTTTACTGCTTCACTCATTAGTTCAAGGATCTTTAAGGATCCTAGCGTTGTCATCATTTGGAATGAGCGAGTATAAATAAAGTCACCCACCAAAACGCTAGCAGCATTACCAAAAGCTGCGTTGGCTGTCGCTTTACCGCGTCTCATGTCCGATTCGTCGACGACATCATCATGAAGTAGGGTTGCTGTGTGAATAAACTCGATAAAGGCTGCAGAGGTGATATGAGCTTCACCTTGGTAACCAAGTGCGCGAGCAGATAAAAGAGCAAGCAAAGGGCGTAGGCGTTTGCCACCACCGCTAACGATATAAAAACCAAGCTGGTTGATTAAACTTACGTCAGAATTAAGTTGGGCTTGAATTGTTTCATTCACTTTTGCCATATCATTGGCAGTAAGCGTTTGGATAGCTTTAAAATCCATTGTTCATCCGGCTGAAGTTAGACCCTGTAAGGCTTATACGTTGTATTTAATTGTTGAATAATACACTAAAAAACGTTGATTAATACATCGCTAAAGGGCATGATTGCCGCACTTTTCTTTGGCGAACAGGTTTTCGCCAATTTTTTAAAAATATGGCTTGTCATAGCGCCATGATTCCCGTAGAATCTGCGCCCTATTGATTAGTTTAGCGCACACCCGAGTTGTACAATTAACAACCATAGGCTGTGCGGAAAAAGCGGAGTAAAATATGTACGCTGTTTTCCAATCTGGTGGCAAACAACACCGAGTAAGCGAAGGTCAAACACTTCGTTTAGAGAAATTAGACGTTGAAACTGGTGCAACTGTAGAATTTGATAAAGTTCTTCTTGTTGCTAACGGCGAAGAAATCGCTGTTGGTGCACCTCTTGTTGAAGGTGGCAAGGTTACTGCAGAAGTAGTACAACACGGTCGTGGCGATAAAGTAAAAATCGTTAAGTTCCGTCGTCGTAAGCACTCGCGTAAGCAAGCTGGTCACCGTCAGTGGTTCACTGAAGTGAAAATCACTGGCATTAACGCTTAAGTATTAGGAGAGTTTAACAATGGCACATAAAAAAGCTGGCGGTTCTACTAATAACGGCCGCGATTCAGAAAGCAAACGTCTTGGTGTTAAGCGTTTTGGTGGTGAATCTGTTCTTGCAGGTAACATCATCGTTCGTCAACGTGGTACTAAATTCCACGCTGGCACAAACGTTGGCATCGGTAAAGACCACACTCTTTTCGCTCTTACTGAAGGTAAAGTGAAATTTGCTGTTAAAGGTCCTAAAAACCGTAAGTTTGTAAGCATCGAAGCTGAGTAATTTAATCTTTAATTAGATTATCTTATTAGCTTTCAAGCTGAATTCAAAAGCCCTGCCGATTCGGCAGGGTTTTTTATTTATAGCGAGAATAAAAAAGCAGACGCTCTTGCCTTAGCTTTAATAAGCTTAGCAAAGAACCTCTCCTTCTTTGTTCCTTGGTTGCAGGTCGGCCTAGATCTTAGGTGATCGATCTAAACACGGATCTGCTAGAATTTATATCACTCCTTGATGAGTGGTAACGCAACGTAAGTGCGGAGTTAAAAAATGAAATTCGTTGATGAAGCGGTAGTAAAAATAGAAGCCGGTGATGGCGGTAATGGTACAGTTAGCTTTTGGCGCGAAAAATTCGTCGCTAAAGGTGGCCCTGATGGCGGCGACGGCGGTGATGGTGGTGATGTTTACATCCAAGCGGATGAGAACTTAAACACACTGATCGATTATCGTTTCCAACGTTTTTACAACGCAGAGCGTGGTGAGAACGGTCGCGGTGGTAACTGTACTGGTAAACGTGGTAAAGACATTACACTGAAAGTGCCTGTAGGTACTCGTGCAGTTGATATCCACACCAACGAAATCGTTGCTGAAGTTGCTGAACACGGCAAGAAAGTGATGGTTGGTAAAGGTGGTTGGCACGGTCTTGGTAACACGCGTTTTAAATCGTCTGTTAACCGCGCTCCTCGTCAAAAGACAATGGGTACTAAAGGCGAAGTTCGCGAACTGCGTTTAGAGCTTCTTCTATTAGCTGACGTTGGTATGCTTGGCTTACCAAACGCAGGTAAATCTACTTTTATTCGTTCAGTATCTGCTGCGAAACCAAAAGTGGCTGATTACCCGTTCACTACCTTGATCCCAAGCTTGGGTGTAGTGAGTGTTGTTCCTGAAAAGAGCTTCGTTGTTGCCGATATCCCTGGTCTAATCGAAGGTGCAGCTGATGGCGCAGGCCTTGGTATTCGTTTCCTTAAGCACCTTGAGCGCTGTCGTGTTCTTCTGCATATGATCGATATTATGCCGATCGATCAATCTGATCCTATTCAGAATGCACTGACGATCATTGATGAGCTTGAGCAATACAGTGAAAAAGTTTCACAAAAACCTCGTTGGTTAGTGTTCAACAAAGTTGACCTAATGCCAGAAGACGAAGCAGACGAAAAGATTCAAGAAATCATCGATGCTTTGGGCTGGGAAGGCGAGTACTTCAAGATCTCTGCAGTGAATAAAATCGGCACCAAAGATCTTTGCTTCAAACTAGGTGAGTTTATGGAAAACCTACCTCGTGAAGTTGTAGAAGTTGAAGAAGAAGAGAAAGTAGACTTTATGTGGGATGACTACCATAAAGATGCAATGAGCGGTAAGAATGTCGTTACTGAAGATGACGACGATTGGGATGATTGGGATGACGAAGAAGATGACGGTCATGTTATCTATGTTCGTGACTAATCCCTCTTAACTTCTCATAAATCATCGGTCGCTTTTTCCAAGTACACTGATAGTTTTATTAAACCGCAATGAAAATTGCGGTTTTTTTGTATCTAAATCATTATGTACTGTCGAATTTTAATGCAGACTTTATTTCTAGATAATTAATACCAATCGTAGTAAATAACTGGTCACCCTAGCTTGTTAAAACGCTCGATAACTGCGTTAGAGATTTTGATTGTAGAATAACTACTTATCGAAAATCTCTGCCTTGTTCTCAAGCTTTTTTCTTGCGCTATTTCTGAACACTTACTTACTGTGATTGGTATAACGCCTATGGGAAGGAAATCATGGCATCAAAGCAAAGAGCGATCTCAAGACTTGTCGCTCAATCGGGACAAATGTTATTGGCTCACGGAGCCGAGAGCACACTGGTCGGCGATATCATGCGCCGTATCGGCATTGCTTGTGGGGTGAATGAGGTTGAAGTCGCACTGTCAGCCAATGCGCTTGTTGTTACTACTGTGATGGATGATCACTGTATTACCACCACTCGAAGTTGTGCTGATCGTGGCATTAACATGCAGGTTATCACTGACATTCAACGCATTTGCATC
Organism: Vibrio sp. 10N.286.55.E10; assembly: GCF_002872555.1. NCBI lineage: Bacteria > Pseudomonadati > Pseudomonadota > Gammaproteobacteria > Vibrionales > Vibrionaceae > Vibrio > Vibrio sp. 10N.286.55.E10. The sequence continues at coordinate 101,520 of NZ_MCSD01000002.1, read as the reverse complement.
ATGATGGAGAAGGGAATTCTTGATTATGATTTGGCGTATAAAAAGATTCAAAACATAAGCCCCGAGCGCTATAACCGTTGGCTAGTGGTTGTGATGATAGGATTATCATGTGCCTCTTTTAGCCGTCTTGCGGGCGGAGATTGGCAGGTATTCATGATGACTTTTATTGCTTCAGCCTGTGGCATGATCGTCAGACAAGAAATTGGGCATCGTCATTTCAATCCTTTATTAAATTTTGCGATCACCGCATTCGTTACCACTACCATCTCTGCTCAAGCCGTACTTTACAATATTGGCGGACAGCCCACGATCGTGATGGCTTCATCGGTATTGATGTTAGTACCCGGCTTCCCTCTGATTAACTCTGTCGCTGATATGCTTAAAGGCCATATTAATATGGGGTTAGCGCGCTTTACCATGGCCAGCTTATTAACTTTGGCGACGAGCTTGGGTATTGTGGCAGCGATGAGTTTATCTGATGTTTGGGGATGGGCGAGCTAATGAGTATTTTCGAACTGTTTTTAGGTTTGCTCAATGATATGTTTTTCGCCGCGATTCCTGCGGTTGGATTCGCATTGGTGTTTAACGTCCCGCAACGCGCTTTAATTTATTGTGCACTTGGCGGCTCTATCGGCCATGGTAGCCGTTATCTGATGATGCACTTTGGTATTCCAATCGAATGGGCAACGTTCTTTGCCGCGACGGTGGTTGGCATGATAGGGGTTCATTGGTCACATAAACTGTTAGCGCATCCTAAGGTATTTACGGTTGCTGCCTTGATTCCTATGGTCCCAGGCGTGTTTGCCTTCAAGGCAATGATTGCTATGGTAGAGATTAACAGGGCAGGCTATACGCCTGAGTTACTGGCAATGTTGATGGAGAACTTTTTGAAATCAATGTTCATTATCGCTGGACTGGCGGTTGGCTTAGCTGTACCAGGGCTGTTATTCTACCGACGCAGACCTATCGTCTAGCATCAAATCTCTTTCAGTTAAGGACAGGACTTTCGATTTATGATCATCAGTATGATTGCAGCAATGGCAAACAACCGTGTAATAGGTAAAGACAACCAGATGCCTTGGCACTTGCCTGCGGATTTTGCATGGTTTAAACGCTCGACTATGGGTAAGCCTGTAGTCATGGGGCGTAAAACCTATGATTCGATCGGGCGTCCTTTACCTGGTCGATTAAATGTTGTGATTAGCCGTGATGCGAACTTGGAAATTGAAGGGGTGACGACGGTTACTTCGATTGATAAAGCACTAGAGCTGGTCAACGATGTCGATGAAGTGATGATTATCGGTGGTGGTTCAATCTATGAAACTTGCCTACCTAAAGCAGACAAGTTGTATCTGACTTATATCGATTTTGATGTCGATGGAGATACACAATTTCCAGACTGGGGTGAAGGTTGGAAGCAGAGCTTTAACGAGAGCTATCAAGCTGACGAGAAAAACAAACACAACATGGAGTTTGTGATTCTAGAGCGTTAAGTCCTAATTTAAAAACACTTGCGCTGCTGCACGAGTAGCGCAAGTGTTTCGTATATCTACAACGCTTTTTGAGTAAAAAACTGTTTGTCTTCCCAGCGAAGTGCGGTTAAGTCTCCTCCCCAAACGCAGCCAGTATCAAGTCCAATCACGTCTTTTCCGTTATAGCCTTCAAGTGCAGCCCAGTGTCCAAAAACAACGGTTTTATCGAGCTTTATGCGTTGTGGAAGGTCAAACCACGGTACTAATGGTTCATCGGTAATTTCATTGGGTGGTAGCTTACATGCCATGTCGAGTCGACCGTCTTCAAAACAGAAGCGCATTCTTGTAAGGCTATTGATTGCATAGCGATAGCGCTCAATATCATGTAAATCCTGATGCCATAAATCAGGCGTGTTGCTGTACATGTTTTCGATAAGCCATTGCCATCTGTCCGACTTCAGCAAGGATACAACCTCTTGATTTTCGATACGTGCTGTTTCTATGCTCCATTGCGGCGAGATACCTGCATGGCACATCACGAACTCCGGGTGTTCTTGAAGCAAAGGTTGTTGCCTTAACCATTCGAGTAGTCGTTCACGATCTTCAGCATCAAGAATCGCTTGAGTCTTATCTTTTGGTTTCGCTGGAAATAGCCCTAAGGATACCGCCAGAAGGTGCAAGTCGTGGTTGCCTAATACAACCTTAGCTGCGTCACCAAGGCTACGAATAAAGCGTAGAGTTTCCAATGATTTTGGGCCTCGAGCGACTAGGTCTCCAGCTACCCATAAGGTATCTTGGTGTTTATCAAAGTTAATAGCTTCAAGCAGTAATTGAAGTTCGTCGAAGCACCCTTGGATGTCTCCGACAATATAATTCGACACAATAATTTCCTGTAGATACGGATGTACGGCTAATTAAGAATATTAGGGATTGCGAGTCTGAATGGGTCAACTTCGGTAATAAAATCAATGCCCTTGTTATCGGTCATCACGTAGTGACCTTGCATAACGCCAACAGGGGTTTCGATGACAGTGCCACTTGTGTAGGTGTATTCGTCGTTGGCTTCAATCACGGGTTGTTGCCCAACCACACCATCACCCTCAATGGTGAGTTGCTTGCCGTTAGAGTCGGTAATTAACCAGCGGCGAGACATAAGCTGCACCGTTGTTTTACTTAGATTTTTGATGGTAATAATGTAGGCGAAGACGTAACGATTCTTCGTTGGCTCAGATTGTTCTTCTATGTACTTAGAGTGAACCTGGCATTTGATACAAGGCGTAGATATATCCATATTCGCACCTTTTGTTGTTGATATACTTAATGTAATTAAAGTATTACATAAAAAAGGCTCCTAACCGAAGTGTAGGAGCCTTTTTTATTTATTTGTCAGCGTTGTGACTATCGTACAACCAGTTTGCCATGTCGACAAACTGCTCGAGCGTTAAGTTCTCAGGACGCATGCTTGGGTTGATACCAAGCTCTTCCAGTACTTCCTTATCGATCAAGCTCTTGTAGCAGTTGCGAACCGTTTTACGACGCTGGTTAAAGCCTTCACGACATACGCGATCAAGCCATTTCAGATCTTTTGCCGGGTAAGGCAGCACTTCGTATGGCTGTAGGCGAACAACTGCAGAGTCTACTTTCGGTGGCGGAACGAAGGCCGTTGGTGGCACTTCTAGCACAGGTGTCACTTTACAGTAGTACTGAGCCATCACAGTAAGACGGCCGTAAGCTTTGCTGCCTGGGCCAGCGGCTAGACGGTTAACTACTTCTTTTTGAAGCATAAAGTGCATGTCTTGCACGTCTTTATGGAATTCAAAAAGGTGGAACATCAATGGTGTAGAGATGTTGTATGGCAAGTTACCAAAAATACGTAGCTTGTTGTTTGGTTTAACCAGTTCTTGGAAGTCAAACTTCATCGCATCGCCTTCACGGATTGTTAGCTTATCAGCCAGATCCGGATGGTTACGCAGACGTTCTGCAAGGTCTCTATCCAATTCGATAACAGTAAATTTATCGACAAGCTTACCCACAGGCTCAGTAATAGCGCCTAGACCAGGACCGATCTCTACCAAGTTTTGACCAGGTAATGGGTTAATGCTCGATACGATGCCATCAATAATGTATGGATCGTTAAGGAAGTTTTGACCAAAACGTTTACGCGCTTTGTGCCCTAAGTGGACATCATTTCTCATTGCTTTTTCTCTACTAATTCAATGGCGTGCGTGAGCGCTGTTCTAAAGCTCCCTGTATCGGCTTGGCCTTTCCCTGCCAAGTCTAAGGCGGTACCGTGGTCGACTGATGTGCGAATAAACGGTAAGCCAAGCGTGATGTTCACTGAGCGACCAAACCCTTTGTATTTCAATACCGGGAGTACTTGGTCGTGATACATACCTAAAACAGCATCTGCATCTTGCAAATATTTTTCATTAAAGATGGTATCTGCTGGCAATGGGCCAACTAAATTGATGCCATCTATTTGGCGAATTTTTTCTAGCGTCGGGGTGATGGTTTCAATTTCTTCACGCCCTAAGCAACCATCTTCACCAGCATGTGGATTCAAGCCACACACGTAGATAGTTGGTTTCTCAATAGCAAATTTTTCAACCAAATCTTTATTCAGAATAGTAATAATTTGCTCTAATCTGTCTTCGGTCACTGCTTGAGATACATAAGCTAGTGGGATGTGAGTTGTTACTAGTGCAACACGCAGCCCTTCAGTTGCCAACATCATCACCACCAGTGGCGTATTGGACTTCTCTGCAAAGAACTCGGTATGGCCGCTAAAAGCAACGCCAGCTCGGTTAATTACACCCTTGTGAACAGGGCCGGTGACAATAGCATCAAATTCATCATTCATACAGCCAATTGCTGCGGTTTCTAAAGTATTTAATACGTAATGACCGTTAGCTTCGTTGAGTTGGCCTGCAACCGCCGTTTCAGCTAGTGGAACGTGTTTCACTACCAGTGTACCAGCGCGTTGAGGTGTCTTAGCTGCACTTGCGTCATAATCCAGCAGATCGACTTCGATGCCAAGAATTTTAGCTCGCTCGGATAGCAGTGTTTTATCAGCACAAACCACGAGTTGATGAGGCCAGCTTTCTTGAGATAGAGCCAGAGTTAAATCTGGACCTATACCTGCTGGTTCACCTGCGGTTATGACAATACGTTTAGTTGCTGTCATCTTGGTCGTCCTCAACCATTTCAACAAAGGCACTTGCTCTTACTTCTTGTAGCCAGGCGCCAGCTTCTTCGTTGAATTTACGGTTAAATAGAATTTGGTAAGCTTTGTTTTTCAAAGCTGAATCGGTACGGTCTACTTCGCGACGGTCTAGTACTTCAACAATGTGCCAACCGTGCACGGTTTTGAATGGCGCACTGATCTTACCTTCAGGTAGTGTTTCTACTTGGTGTTTGAACTCTGGTACATACAAATCTGGTGTTTGGTAGCCTAGCTCACCATCTTGTACTGCAGAACCTGGATCTTGACTGTATTGCTGTGCAAGGTCACCAAAGCTCGCTTCACCTGCGTTTACGCGGCGCGTGATTTCTTCAAGTTGCTCTTTCGCGCCATCATCACTCAAGATTACTGTTGGCTTAATCAGGATGTGACGAGCATTAACTTCTGTTACTGCAACGGTTTCTAAGCCTTTCACATCTTCAATTTTTAGAATGTGGAAACCTACACCGCTACGGAAAGGGCCAATGATGCTGCCTTTATTTTGCATTTTGATTTGGTCAGCAAAAATGGTTGGCATCTCTTCTTTACGCATCCAACCCCAATCACCACCTTGCAGCGCTTTAGGACCCTTAGAGTAAGTATACGCCATGGTGCTGAAATCTTTGCCTGAGTTCAGTTCTTCAACTAGCTCAGTAGCTTGCGCTTCTAACTCTTCTTTGGTTTGGTCGTCATTAAAGCGCAGTTGAATGTGGCCAATTTTGTATTGAACGGTCGCATTAGTCTCTTGCGCTAAGATATCTGCTAGGTTATCAACTTCCGCAGGAAGAATATTGATACGGCGACGAACTAAGGCGTTACGAGCTTCACTTGCTGCAATCTCTTTTCTTACTTGCTCTCGAAATGCATTGTAGCTAAGGCCTTCTTCCGCAACCGATGCGGTAAGTTGTTCAACCGTTTGGTTGTTGTCTTTCGCGATACCTTCGATTGCTTGATCGAGTCTAGCATCATCAATACGTACACCAATACGTTCCGCTTCTTGAGTTTGAATTGTATCGATGATCAGCTTTTCGAGCACTTGCTCATTGAGCACGTCTTGCGATGGCAGTGTTTGACCGCTTTTTTTAGCGTTTGCACGCAGCGTCTTCATCGAAGCATCGATGTCGCTTTGTAAGATAACGCCTTCGTTAACGATAACTTTTACGCTGTCTAGCTCAACCGGTGCTGCAAAGCTTGTTGATAAAGTACAAGTCGCTGCAATAGCAATTAATGTGCGTTTCCACAATGTCATGTGTAATCCTTTAAATTTACTGACATTTATCAGCAAAGAAAATTAGTTGTTTAAGAAGAATGGGCGACCATAGCTCAATGAGTTGTCTGAGCTACTATCTCCAACGGCGCCAGAGTCAGAGCCGATATTGGTACCAAAGCCGACAATACCGAAGTTCACACTGAAATTATTTTCGTAAACTGGCGTCGCGTTTGATGTGTTGATGTAATCACCTTCCCAGCTACGCAATTGGTTGCTGTAGGTGAAGCCGATATACCAACAATCCGATTTATAATTGAGTCGTGCTAACCATTCTAATTCTTCTTCTGTTGTTAAATCATAGAAGTATTGAGCACTGGCATTCCATTTTGGTGAAATTTGGTAAGCGCCGAGTAAGCCTGCTTGAGATATACCATCTTTGGTAATTGAGCCAACATTAAAATCGACGGTATCTTCAATATACTCTTTAGTTACGTAGCGGTAGTTGGTTTGTACGTAACCGCCCGCAAAGCGGTACTCGAGAGTACTGTTTGCCAGTTGCATCGCTGATGTATCAATATCGTATTGTACACCGCCGTGATAAAACAGGTAATCGTCGTAGTTAAAGTCGACCTCAACAGCCCAAGAAGAGTAGTTGGAATTTCTATTTGCTTCGTCTTGGTTTAAGTTTTGTTTTGTGTCTTTATCGATATAAAAGATTTGGCCAAAAGATATATTAAGTCGTTCTTTATATTCATCATCAAAGAAACGTGAGGATGCACCGTAGCTGACTTGGTTTGCTGCAGCAATTCGATCTACGCCGCTGTATTTGCGACTTCTGAATAGGCCATAGTAGTCGGTCTGCAGTAGTGTCGTATCGTAAAGACCAATGTCACTTTGATCTTCTTCTGGTACGTAAAGATACTGAACTTGAGGTTCGAGTGTTTGAGTGTAATTGCCCACAATTTTTGTATCACGTTCAAGAACGATACCTGCGTGGCTTCTAAACTCTGGAATAATACGGCTTACTGATTCTTCCAAGCCTTCATAATCAGAGCCTGCGCCGGTATCAACGCCATCAAGGTCTTGTTGATAGTAAGTACCAAGTAGTCGAGCTTCTGTTGTCCAAGTACCCCAAGTATTGCCTACAGGAATGGTAATGCCAGGTTCCACGTGAATACGGTTCGCAGATGGTTTACCTGCAGCGTCGGTATCAAATATCGAGACATGACTGATCATGTCGAAATCTAAATGCTCCATCACTTCAGGAGCATAGTAGTTGTACTCTAGTTGGGGCATCAGGCGATAAGGTAAATTATTGCTCGTTGTCAGGACTTGGAAATCCCGTACAAGCACAGAAGCATCCCAGTTCTGAGAACGGTAGGTTGCTTTACCTTCTTGCAATAGTTGGCCATCTTCACGATTACCAATACTGCTTGAGCTAACGTCAGTAAAGTAATCAATGTCACTGACTTTGGAGTAATCAACTTCAAACAACCATGACTCTTGGAAAATCCCGGTATGCTCTAGTTGAGCGCCCCAGCGGTCACCTTTCTCTTTGAACTTCTTATCATCGGGCAGGTATTCAGACTTGATACTACCCGAACCGAAATCGCTCAAGTAACGGAATTTACTATTAAGTTGCGTTCCACGTTCTTGCATGTACTTAAAAGTGGTTTCTAAGTCGTAGTTTGGTGCCAAGTTCCAATAAACTGGGATTTCAGCTTCAAAACCGTCGCTTGAACCGTATGAAACTGTTGGATACAAGAAACCGGTTTTACGAGTATCACCAATAGGAACCGTTAAGTACGGTAGGTAAAATACCGGAACACTTTGGATTTCAAAGCGTGGGTTATAAAAAGTGGCTTGTTCTTCGTCTTGGTCGACATCGATGCTCGATGCTCTTAGACGCCAAGCATTGTCACCAATCGGGCAAGAGGTAATCGAGCCATCTTCAATCTCATAAACCGCTTTACCTGTTTTTGCGATATAAACAGCATCTCCGCGACCGGGCTCGCAAAGGAATTCATAATCGGTGTTCTCAAGCGTCATTTCATCTGTAGTCAGATTATTGGTCGCTCTGTCTGAGATAGATTTGATTTGACCATCACTAAAGTTTACGTTGCCTTCAGCTACAACGATATTTTCTTGTTGGTGCAGGGTTACGTTATCGGCAAGGATGGTCTTGTTCCCTTGCGTAACGACTACGTCACCTGAATATATTGCCTTGTCACCATTGATAGCTTCTAAGCGATCTGACTCAACGTGAGCGGGTAGCTGTGTCTCGTTTTCTGCAGCGGGCTCGATCAAGCATTGATCTATAGAGGGCATTTCCTGCACACTACTATCGGTGATTGTTTCAGCTTGAGTTGTCGACACGTATAACGCCGTACTTATAGACGCGGCTAACAAGGTGCGGGAAAAAGATTGCATGAAGTTGAACTATCCTGTGTCACTAGATGAAGGGTTGATCTAGTATCAATCCAATTAATAAAGCATTTTCCTTATGATAAAGGAAATAATAGCATTCAGCATCATCAGACAGCATTACTCAGATAAAATTCATAGATAGAGAACACATAATGCAAATATTTGGCAAAATTTTGGGCGCGTTTTTTGGCTTTTTATTTGGAGGGCCACTCGGTTTAGTTTTTGGTCTGTTTTTAGGACACCAATTCGATAAAGCTCGCCGATTGAACCAATCAGGCTTCAATAGTTCTGGTTTTGGTCGAGGTCCAAGCCAAGCAGAAAGACAGAACGAGTTTTTTAAATCCGCTTTTGCGGTTATGGGGCACGTTGCTAAAGCGAAAGGACAGGTAACGCCAGAAGAGATTCAACTCGCTTCCACCATGATGGAACGCATGAACCTGCATGGCGAACAACGCAAAGCGGCGCAAGATGCATTCCGTGACGGCAAGGAGAGTGATTTTCCATTAAGTGATGTACTTGAGCGTGTGAAAATCTCATCGGGTGGCCGTTTTGATTTGCTACAGTTCTTTTTAGAGCTACAAGTATCTGCTGCATTTGCGGATGGAAGTTTGCACCCGAGTGAACGTCAGGTTTTGCATAAGATAGCGCAAGGCCTTGGGTTTTCGGCAGAGCAACTAGAACGCCGCTTGCAGATGCAAGAAGCGGCATTCCGTTTCCAGCAGCAAGGTGGAAGCTTTGGTGGCCATCAAGGCCATGGGCAATCATCAGGTTGGCAACAGGCTTCACAACAGAACCAGCTAGGCGACGCATATAAGGTTCTTGGTGTGAGTGAAAGTGCTGACGGTAAAGAGGTGAAGAAAGCCTACCGCAAACTGATGAATGAACATCACCCAGATAAACTGATGGCGAAGGGCTTACCGCCTGAGATGATGAATGTCGCGAAAGAAAAATCGCAAGAAATTCAAAATGCTTATGACTTGATAAAGAAGGTCAAAGGTTTTAAGTAATCGAACACTAAACCGAGTAATAACAAAGTTACTCGGTTTTTTATTAAAGGGAATTATATGACGGTAATGTATCAGGATGTTCTAGAGTTTTGGTTCGATGAGTTGACGCCTAAAGATTGGTTTACTGGCGGCGCCGAGATTGACACTTTGATAGAGTCTCGATTTTCTGAATTGCATAAAGCAGCCATTCAAGGCGAGCTATTTGAGTGGCGCCAAACTGCGCAAGGGCGATTGGCTGAGATTATCGTGCTTGATCAGTTTTCTCGAAATATTGGCAGAAATAGCTCTGCTGCATTTTCGGCTGACCCGATGGCGTTGGCTCTAGCGCAAGAGGCGGTAGCGGGTGGTTTTGATCACCAGCTTAACGAGCAACAGAAAAGCTTCCTGTATATGCCTTATATGCACAGTGAGTCTCTGTTGATTCATGAGCAAGCCGTGGAGCTCTTTTCTCAAACGGGATTAGAGCATAATTTGGATTTTGAGTTGAAGCACAAGGTCATCATTGAGCGCTTTGGTCGCTATCCACATCGCAATGAGGTGTTAGGGCGAACCTCTACGCCTGAGGAAATAGAATTTTTGCAACAGCCGGGTTCAAGCTTTTAGTTCTAGAAAACTGTCAAATAGATCAAAAGAGGCGAGTGTTTAATAAACAACTCGCCTCTTTTTTCGTTTTAGTTGCGTGCTTAGCTACTGAGGCTAGTTTGCTTGGTTGAGTGACCAGTCGTAGTCATAACTGATGTTTTGAGTATTGGTTACTGTTTCAGTTCGATATTGGTTTAAGTGCTCAAAGAGCTGTTTCTCTGTACCAAAATCTACAGCAAACCACTCGTAAATTGATGATAGTTGGAGCTTCTTATTTGTAACCAGTACGCCTTTATCACTATCTACAAACTCACTAGCTGCTTGTTCTAACAAGGCTTCAGTATTATCAGGGGTAAAAGCTTGAGGTTGTAGGTTAGGGCAACCTAGGCTGGCACAGTTCACTGCATAATGGGAGCGAGGGTCTTGCCAAATCGGTCTTAGGATTCGATGTTCAATATCGTTGAGTGTCAGTGACTTCCCGTTAACGACCACCACATCATCTCCCCATGGTCCAAAACTAAATAACCCGCCGAGCTTGGTAATCGATTTGATTGGGTAAGCCTCAAGAATCAAATCGACCGTCACAGCGTTGTATAGATTAACCCAATAGGCATACTGCTCTGCTTTTGAATAGTCGAGTGGGTTTACCTGTTCTAACTGCTTAATGTATTGCTTCAGTTTTGATTTGTCAGCCGCAGTCACTGCTTGATAACGAACTAACGTATTTTGTCCCTGTTTAGTTAAGTAGTTATCGAGAAATTGCTGCCAATCTTGATGAGATACTTGTTCTAGATTGGTTTCATTGCTTTGATTCCAGTACGGCCACAGTTCAGATTTAGGCGCCGACCAAGCTAAGGTTGAGAAAAGTAGGCTGATAATAACGAGTAGTTGTTTCATGGCATTCTCCTGATGACTGACTACTAAGACCTTATGCTTTACGATTTTCTTTCATGGCTCTTCAGTTAAATTACAGACTTAAGTCTAATAAATATATTCAGCTAAATAAAAAAGGTTGGCACTAGGCCAACCTTTTATGTGTACACAAAACAGTGCGATTCTATTTCAATACTTCTTATTTTAGGAAGCTAGGAATCTTAGCTTCAAACTCTGAAATCTTATCGGCGTGTTGAAGTGTTAGGCCGATGTTATCTAGGCCATTCAGTAAGCAGTGACGACGGAACTCATCAATTTCAAACGAGTACTCTTTACCGTTCGCGCTAACTTTCATTGCTTCTAGGTCAACCGTGATTTCTGCACCTTCATTCGCTTCAACGAATTGGAATAGCTCATCCACTTCTTGCTCAGTCAATCGAACTGGCACCATTTGGTTGTTGATCGAGTTACCGTAGAAAATGTCGGCAAAGCTTGGCGCAATCATCACTTGAATGCCGTAATCAGCAAGTGCCCAAGGTGCGTGTTCACGAGATGAACCACAACCGAAGTTTTCACGAGCTAGAAGAATTGAAGCGCCTTGGTAGCGAGCTTCGTTCATTACAAACTCAGGGTTTGGTTGTTGGCCTGCATCGTCTAGGAAGCGCCAATCGTGGAACAAGTGTTTACCAAAACCGATGCGGTTTACTTTCTGTAGAAACTGCTTTGGAATGATCGCATCAGTATCGATGTTGGCCGTATCTAGAGGAACGACTAATCCGGTGTGTTGTTGAAAACCTGACATGTTAAATCCTCTAATTAAAGTTCACGAATATCGACAAAGTGACCAGCGATAGCTGCTGCGGCTGCCATTGCTGGGCTAACTAGGTGCGTACGACCATCACGGCCTTGGCGACCTTCAAAGTTACGGTTTGATGTAGAAGCACAGCGCTCTTGTGGACCTAGACGGTCGTTGTTCATTGCAAGACACATAGAACAGCCTGGTAAGCGCCATTCAAAGCCGGCTTCGATGAAGATCTTATCTAGGCCTTCAGCTTCAGCTTGTGCTTTAACTTGCTCTGAACCCGGAACGATAAGCGCTTGAACATGTTTCGCTACTTGACGGCCTTTCGCTACCGCTGCTGCTGCACGCATGTCTTCGATACGAGAGTTAGTACAAGAACCAACGAACACTTTATCTACGTTGTAATCAGATAGAGATTTACCGGCTTCAAGGCCCATGTAAGCCAGCGCTTTTTCTGCAGATGCTTTTTCTACAGGGTCAGCGAAGCTTTCAGGTGCTGGGATTGGTGTGTCTACCGAGATAACCTGACCTGGGTTTGTTCCCCAAGTGACTTGTGGTTTGATGTCTGCCGCTTCTAATGTAACAACCGCATCGAATTTAGCGTCAGCATCGGTTTTCAATGTGTCCCAGTATTCAATTGCCGCTTCTAGGTCTTCGCCTTGTGGAGAGAATTTGCGACCTTTGATGTATTCGTATGTTGTTGCATCTGGAGCAATTAGACCCGCTTTAGCACCCAACTCGATTGCCATGTTACATACCGTCATACGACCTTCCATCGTAAGGTCTGTAATTGCCTCACCACAGAATTCAACCACGTAGCCAGTACCGCCAGCCGCTGTTGTTTTACCGATGATCGCTAGCACGATGTCTTTTGCAGTGATACCCGGAGCAACCTTACCTTTTACTTCGATCTTCATGGTTTTAGCGCGAGCTTGTTTTAGCGTTTGCGTTGCTAGAACGTGCTCCACTTCAGAAGTACCGATACCGAATGCTAAAGAACCGAATGCACCGTGTGTTGCTGTGTGTGAGTCACCACATACGATGGTCATGCCCGGCAGAGTAATACCTAGCTCTGGGCCCATTACGTGCACAATACCTTGGTATTTGTGGTTTAGATCGTAAAGCGTGACACCAAATTCTTCACAGTTTTTCGATAGCGTTTCCATTTGGATACGAGCCATCTCACCAGAAGCGTTGATGTCTTTCGTTTGTGTCGATACGTTGTGATCCATGGTCGCAAAAGTTTTGCCTACTTGGCGAACTTTACGGCCTTTTTCACGCAGGCCATCAAAGGCTTGTGGCGAGGTTACTTCATGGACTAAGTGGCGATCGATATAAAGAATTGGTGTTTCGCCCTTCGCTGCAACCGCAACGTGAGCGTCATAAACTTTTTCGTATAAGGTTTTTGCTTGCTGGTTTGTCGACATAGCTTTTCTTCCTTGGGAGCATCAGTCCCAGTGTTTGTTTCGAGCCAAGTCATGCGGTTTACGCTGACTTGGCTTGATATTATTCTTATGTACTTGCTTTTAATCGGAGTATTTAGCTTATGAAGCTAAGATGTACTCAGCGATCTTGTCACCCATTTCAGAGGTAGTCAGTGCTTGGTTGTTACCTGCAAGGTCTGCTGTTAGCTCGCCTGCTGAAAGCGCTTTAGATACCGCTGCTTCGATGTCTTGTGCTGCCGCTTCTTCGCCTAGGCTGTAACGAAGCATTAGTGCTGCAGAAAGGATTTGCGCTACTGGGTTTGCGATGTTCTTACCTGCGATATCTGGTGCGCTGCCGCCTGCTGGCTCGTATAGGCCGAAGTTGCTTTCGTTCAAGCTAGCAGAAGGAAGCATACCCATAGAGCCTGTAATCATTGCGCACTCATCAGAGATGATGTCGCCGAAGATGTTTGAACACAGCATTACGTCAAACTGAGAAGGATCTTTGATTAGCTGCATGGTCGCGTTGTCGATGTACATGTGGTTTAGCGTGACATCTGGATAATCTTTTGCAATATCTTCGACAACTTCGCGCCATAAGATAGAGCTCTGTAGAACGTTCGCTTTATCGATTGAGTAAACGTTTTTGTTACGTAGGCGTGCCGATTCAAACGCAATCTTTGCAATACGTTCAATTTCGTAGCGGTGGTAAACCTCAGTATCAAATGCTTTTTCAGTTGCGCCTTCGCCTTCACGACCTTTAGGTTGGCCGAAGTAGATGCCGCCTGTTAGCTCACGTACAACCACGATGTCGAAACCGTTACCTGAGATGTCAGCACGTAAAGGAGAGAAAGACTCTAGACCTTTATGGATTTGTGCTGGGCGTAGGTTACAGAACAGTTGGAAGTGTTTACGTAGAGGAAGTAGGGCACCACGCTCTGGTTGATCGTTTGGTGGAAGGTGTTCCCATTTAGGACCGCCGACAGAACCAAAAAGTACTGCGTCAGATTCTTCACAGCCAGCTACTGTTGCTTCTGGAAGTGGACAGCCGTGGTTATCAATCGCAATACCACCAACATCATACTCTTCGCGAGAAAAGCTAATCGCGTGCTTCTTTTCGATCGCGTCTAGCACTTTATGTGCTTGTTGCATTACTTCTGGGCCAATGCCATCACCAGGTAGTACGGCAATTTTGTATGATTTATCAGTCATGTTAATCCTTTAATTCTTTGTTACTGAGCTATTTGGCTCGTTTTAAATTTTGTCCCTAAAGCCAATAACATCGGCTCTAGGGCACTGTTATTGGGTATTTAAACTGTCGCGATTTTTTGCTGTTTCATTTCAGCAATGGTGTCGGCACGTTGAATGCTATTGATAACATGCAGTAGCGCCTGACCAGAAGCTTCAACGATATCGGTTGATACGCCTGTACCGTGGTACTTGCGGCCTTTATAGTTAGCAATAATATCAGCTTGGCCTAGGCCATCTTCGCCTTCACCTTTGGCGGTAAGGTCGAATTTATCCAATGCAATTTCGTAACCCGTTAAGCGGTAAATACATTGATATAGCGCATCAACAGGACCGTTACCGACAGCCGCTTCGCATTTCTCTTCATCACCACATTGAAGCTTGATGCTGGTGGTAGACATAACACTACCAGATTGTACGCTTAGGTAGTTAAGTTTATAGAAGTCATCTTCGTCGCGCAGATTTGCGAAGTGCATTAGTGCTTCTAGGTCGTAATCGAATACTTGGCCTTTACGGTCAGCAAGCTTCAAGAAGTCTTCGTACAATGAATCTAGGTTGTACTCATTGTCTTTGTAGCCCATAGCGTCCATGTGGCTCTTAACGGCTGCACGACCACTGCGGCTGGTTAAGTTCAATGCTTTGTTTTTCAAGCCAATAGACTCAGGCGTCATGATCTCGTAAGTGTTCTTGTTCTTAAGCATGCCGTCTTGGTGAATACCCGAAGAGTGGCTGAATGCGTTAGCACCAACGATTGCTTTATTGTCTTGAATTGGCATGTGGCAAAGCTGGCTAACCAACTTACTGGTACGGTGAATCTCTTTATGATCCAAGCCTGTGTGAACACCTAAAAGCTCTTGACGAGTTTTGATGATCATTGCTATTTCTTCTAAAGAACAGTTACCCGCACGCTCACCAATACCATTGATTGTGCCTTCAATTTGTCTAGCACCCGCTTGCACAGCTGCAATTGAATTAGCAACCGACATGCCTAAGTCATCGTGACAGTGAACAGAGATGATCGCTTGATCGATGTTTGGTACGCGATCAAATAGCGTTTGGATAATGCCACCAAACTCATTCGGTACTGTGTAGCCTACGGTATCTGGAATGTTGATGGTTTTTGCGCCAGCGTTAATTGCTGCTTCAACCATACGACATAGGTTGTCGATAGGTGTACGACCGGCATCTTCACAAGAGAATTCAACATCATCGGTATAGTTACGCGCATGCTTTACCGCTTTCACTGCCATCTCGACAACATCGTCGTAGCTGCGGCGTAATTTGTCTTGTACGTGAACCGTCGATGTAGAAATAAAGGTATGAATACGGAACTGTTCAGCCACTTTTAGTGCTTCGGCTGCGGCATCAATATCTTTCGCTACTGCACGAGAAAGCGCACATATACGGCTATCTTTAATATTCTTTGCGATGGTTTGTACTGATTCAAAATCGCCTGGTGATGACACAGGGAAACCCGCTTCAATAACATCTACCCCCAGTCGTTCAAGTGCATAAGCGATCTGTAATTTCTCTTTTACCGTTAAGCTTGCAGCCAACGCTTGCTCGCCATCACGTAAGGTCGTGTCAAAAATTATCACTTGATCGTTCATGGGTGCTTCCTTATATCGATAATGAATCGATTGCTATCCAAATTATTATTAAGAATGATGTTCTTTTAAAAGTGCCAGTTACAAAAAAACCCGCTCAGCGCGGGTTTTAATATTTGTGTAGTTCTTGACCCACAACTTACCCGCGCGATTGGTTCACGATAAGGAGAAGTTTCAGCAGTCGAGAAGAAGAAAAAATCATTACACAAATATCCGTAAATAAACTGTTAACACCATATTTACCGCAATTTATTCTGAGCGTCAAACAAGAAAATCCAATATCAGCGTGCATTGGCGACGTTTTTGTTTGGTTTGTACTGTTTTGTGTTGAGTTATTGGCTAAATCATCTGATTGATGGTTTTGTATTGGGGGGTTAGTTTATCGTTTGGCTTATGTGTAGGTTAAAACTTTGTAGTAAATCTTTTTGATGGAACGATTCACCAAAAAAATCACAAGCGTGACCAAATTAATTAATCACTTGATTAAATAATGAGTAATTAATCTTCTACTGTTACGCCTGTTTATCTCTATAATTAATCAGATGATTAATTATAGAGATGGATTTTTTCCATGACGGCACGAAAAGCGGGGCGACCTCAAAAGAACTTAGATGTTCGACAGTTATTGATTGAGCATGCTCGTGATCTGTTTGTCGTTCTGCCATACGACAAGGTTTCGACACGCCTGATTGCTGAGCGTGCGGGTGTCAATATTGCGATGATCCGTTATTACTTTGGCAGTAAGGCCGGGCTGTTTGAAGCCATGCTGCGTGAAACGCTACGACCGATGCAATTGCAGATGCAAAGGTTGGTTGAAGAAGGTAGTCATGAGAGCTTTCTTGACCTAATGCGGACTTACTACAAAGAGATGGTCAAGGTACCTAAGTTTCCTCGCTTGCTAGCCCAAGTGATGAATATGCCTCCCTCTGAAGTGCAAAGAGAATTGCTCGAAAAGGTTTTTCACGATGTCGCTAAGCCAGCTCAGGATGTCATTTTTGAAAAACTGGTTGAACAAGGCGTGTTAAGAAAAGAGATGGATCCCAAACTCTGCCGCGTGTCGTATATAAGCTTGATGGTGTTCCCGTTCATTGCGCCCCCACCTTTGCTTGCTATTCATGGTATTGAGATTAATGAAGAATTTCTTAACCGCTTAATCGAACACAACATTAAATTGATGACAGAAGGCTTTATAAATACGCCTAGCCCTTCTTCTGTGCAGGACCAAAGATAATGAAAATAAATAAAAAACTACTCTTCTTTCCAGCACTTGCGGTTGGT
Source organism: Vibrio sp. 10N.286.55.E10 (assembly GCF_002872555.1). Lineage (NCBI taxonomy): Bacteria > Pseudomonadati > Pseudomonadota > Gammaproteobacteria > Vibrionales > Vibrionaceae > Vibrio > Vibrio sp. 10N.286.55.E10. The sequence continues at coordinate 84,370 of NZ_MCSD01000002.1, read as the reverse complement.
GTGATTGGCCTTGTCGCCGCGATTAACTTGAAGCCGGATCTTCCAACCAAACCTGCGGGTGATAGAGCCCGCTTAGTTGATACAGTAAGCCTAGAGCAACAACTGATAGCGCCGTTAGCGGTTGGCTTTGGCAAGGTGGTGCCGAAAGTCGAATGGAAAGCAATTGCCGAGGTAACAGGGCAGATTGTCTATCGACATCCAGATCTTGAAAAAGGGCAGGTGATCCCTGCAGGAACGGTCGTGCTCAAAGTTGATCCATTGGATTACGAATTGAAACTGATACAAGCAGAGGCGGATCTAAAATCAAGCCAAACCTCATTAGCGAAATTGAATCAAGAAGAAGACAACCTTAATCAGACTCTTAAGATCGAAAAGAATCGCTTAGTGATCAGTAATAAAGAGTTACAACGTAAACAGGATCTGCGTAAGAAAGGGCTGACTTCGCAGTCTGATGTCGATCTACAAAAACAAAGTGCGCTATCTCAACAGAAGTTGGTATTAGATATCGCGAACCAAATCGCATTAATGCCAGACGAAAAACGTGTTGCGGAAGCGGTGATTAAGGTCAATGTATCTAAATTCAAAGAGGCGCAACGCTCTCTCGATAAGACTACCGTCACTTTACCAAGAGCGATGCGAATTGCTCAAGTTGATATCGAGAAAAATCAAGTGGTTAACCTTCAACAAGAGATGTTTATTGCTCACGGGATTGATGTCATGGAAGTGGAGGCGCAACTTTCTATTCACGATATGCAAACTTTAGCCTCCAGTTTTAAGCAGTTCCCTCGCGATACCGCAGGAATTCCTAATCCTTATGAAGCGCCAATCAAAGCAAGCATCCAACTTAACAGCGGTAACCTGAATCTTAGCTGGCCTGCGAAGGTAGCAAGAATCAGCGAAACGGTTGATGAAAACCAAGCGACGGCGGGGATTATTCTCGAGATCGCTCAAGACTATTCACAACTGCAGCCAGACAGCGCAACGCCGTTGGTTAATGGTATGTTTGTAAAAGCCGAGATTGAAGGTGTAGCGAATCTGAGTTGGGTTGTGCCGGAGCGAGCACTGCATGGTGATAAGGTTTACTTGATGGATGACAATCAGCGTTTACAAGTGGTGAATGTTGAAGTGCTTTATCGCAGAGACAATCAAGTGGTTGTGAGTGGTGAGCTACAAACCGGAGACAAATTGGTTCTAAATGATGTCCTGCCAGCTATCGAGGGCATGTTATTGAAAGAGTCGAACTCTGAAGAGGCTGAGCTTGAATCGGATACTCAGGAGAGTGCGTCATGATCAAGTTCTTCTCTAGGCACCCAACAGCAGCCAACTTGTTGATGCTTGGATTGTTGATCATGGGTATAAGCTCATTATCAACCATCAAACGTGAAACCTTCCCCGCTTATGATCCGCCTTACATTATGGCAGCCATCGTTTATCCCGGCGCTTCTCCACAAGAAGTGGAAGAGAGCCTATGTGTGCGAATGGAAGACGCGGTAGATGGTTTAGCCAACATTGAAGAAACTCAGTGTGAGGCGATCGAAGGTAGCGCCCGTTTAATTCTGAAGTTGAATGAGAAAGCGGATATCGGCCGAATGCTGGTGGACGTGCAAACTCAGATCAACTCGATCAATGACTTCCCAACTGAGATTGAATCACCTGTCGTACAAGAGCTGGATTGGAATGAGCCAGTCGTTGATATCGCCATCACAGCCGAAACGTCGTGGCCGGAACTTAAAGCCTACGCGGAAGATCTTAAACGTATTATGAAGCTTGACTATGATGTTTCATTGGTCGATGTCAGCGGCTTCTCGGATCATCAATATCGTGTTGAGTTGGATACCCAAGCGATTCGTCAGTTGGGTTTGAGCGTCGGTGATATTGCAGATCAAATTGGTCGTCAGAATGTGAAGCTTCCGAGTGGTAACGTTGAAACACCTGATAAAAACTTCCTGATTCGTTTTGACGAGAGACGAATCACACCGGTTGAACTTGAAAGTATCGTGGTTGGTTCTGCGCCTAATGGCTCGGTGATCCGTTTGAGAGACATAGCCAAAATAACCGACCGCTTTGAGCTGGATGAACAGAAGGTGTTATTTGATGGCAAGCCTTCGGCGCTGCTTAAGATCAGTAAGAACAAAGAAGACGATGCGCTGCGAATCAAAGAGAACGTAACACGATTCGTTGAAGATCAAAGCGCGATTGCTCCTGACGGTGTGACACTACAAATGACCAACGATCTCTCCTCTGTGCTGTGGGATCGTTTAACCATGATGGCGCGTAATGGCTGGCAAGGTATTGTGCTGGTGTTCGCCACCATGTGGCTGTTCTTCAGCTTACGTTATTCATTTTGGGTAGCGGCGGGGTTGCCGGTAGCCTTCCTTGGTGGTTTGTTTTTGATGGCCAATCTTGGTTTATCGATTAACATTATGTCGCTGGTCGGACTGTTGATGGCGATTGGTATCATGATGGATGACGCCATCGTGATTGCCGAATCGATAGCGTCCCATTTAGATCGGGGGCAAAACGTTGATGATGCGGTGTACAACGGCGTTAAGAAAGTGTTTCCCGGAGTGTTGTCTTCTTTCTTAACCACGGTGTGTATTTTCGGTAGCTTACTGTTCCTAGATGGCGAGATGGGCGCGGTGCTTAAGGCCGTTCCTCAAGTCTTGATTTTGGTGCTGTCGTTGAGCTTGATTGAAGCCTTCCTGATCCTACCTAATCACCTATCTCATTCATTACACAAAGAAAAGAATGACAAGCCAGCGCTGCGTTTTAAGGTTGTGTTGCTTGAGAAGTTTGAGAACTTCCGTAATACCACTTTGATGAACATGGTTGAGAAAGTCGTGACGTTCCGCTACGCCTTTATGGGCGGAGTGATTACGCTATTGTTGCTTTCAGTAGCCTTGATTGCTGGCGGGGTTGTTAAGTTTCAACCTTTCCCTGAGCTGGATGGTGATATTGCCGAAGCGCGTATCATTCTTCCACCGGGCGCATCACTGTCTCAAACCGAAAAAGTCGTCGATAAAATTGTCGCGTCGGCTGAGCGTTTGAACAAGCAATGGAGCGAAGAGGTTGAAGAAGGCAATACACTGGTCGAGCACATAACTAGCCAATTCAATGCTAACGCCGATGCCAATGAATCTGGCCCACACCTAGCCACAGTGCGCTTAGACTTACGCGGAGCAGAGAGTCGTAATACGGTGATCGATGATTTCATCGATGCATGGCGAGAGGACATCGGTGAACTTGCAGATCCAATCTCACTGGTATTCAAGCAACCCACCATGGGGCCGGGTGGTCGCGCTATCGAGATTCGAGCTAAGCATGATGACCTAAGTGCATTGAAATCCGCTTCTCTGGATATTCAGGAATACCTTAATCAGTTCGATGGCGTGCACGGCGTGCTTGACGACATGCGTATGGGTAAAGAAGAGATCTTGGTGAAGCTGCGTCCGGGAGCTGAAACCTACAATGTGAATGGGCAGATGATTGCTTCCCAATTGCGTGCGGCTTTCTTTGGTCAGACAGCGGATGAGATTCAAATCGGTGTTGAGAATATCTCGATTGAAGTGCGTCTTGATAAAGAGCAAGCGGGCGACATAGAGCAGCTGGCCAACTTCCCGATCATCACCGCAGATGGCAGTCAGATCCCGCTAGCAACGTTGGCGACGTTAGATTTCCAACGTAATTACGTGCGAATTCAGCGTATTGATGGGCTGAGAACCATCAGTATCTTTGGTGATATTGATAACAAGAAAGCGAGTTCATCCGCGATCTTGGCTCAGTTCCAAAAAGATGAAGCCGCCAAACTTATTCAGAAGTACCCGGGTTTACGCTTTGATTTCGAAGGGGAGGCCAAAGATGCGGCTAAGACTGGAGCCTCTATGGGCAAAGGCTTCTTACTCGGCTTATTTGGCGTGTTTGCGATTCTTAGCTATCAATTCCGAAGCTACTTAGAGCCTGTGGTTGTGATGTTGGCGATTCCACTGGCGTTCATTGGTGTCGTTGTTGGTCACTGGTTGTTAGGTCACGCACTGAGTATGCCAAGCATGATGGGTTTTGTGTCGCTCGCTGGGATCGTGGTTAATGATTCGATTTTGTTGGTGCAATACATACGTCACCATGTCGATGAAGGAGATAGCGTACATGATTCCGTTGTTAAGGCGAGTCGTGAGCGGTTCCGAGCGGTATTTTTGACCTCAATGACAACCGCCGCAGGTTTACTACCGTTATTAACCGAAACCAGCTTGCAGGCTCAGGTTATTCAGCCACTGGTTATTTCAATCGTATTTGGTATTTTTGCTTCGACCTTATTGGTGCTGTTTATGATCCCTGCTGCTTACGCAATATTGGCGGACTTTGGTTTAGTGAAAAAGCACGAGCCTCTCTCGCTATAGACATTGGAAGCAAGAAAATAAGTAATAAACAATAAAGCGGCCTAGTGCCGCTTTATCTTTATAGGGTGTTTTTTCATATCCTTGGCCCGAGCGGCTGCACTGCGCATCCCAAGGAAATTTCATTTTAGTTCATTCAAAACGTCACTTAACTGTCATTTGTTGAGCATAACTTGAGCCTTAACTGAATAAGGATTGTTAAGGAGATCGTATGCGTACAATCGAACCTATTGTCCGTTGGGATGTGGCATTTTCTGTTTTCTGTTTAAAAAACCGTTATAGCGGGCAACATGCAACGCTCAGTAAAGCGGTGTCTCATACTGGAGATGGACACCTTTACGTGTTAATTGCATTGATTGCTTTGTTGGCTGATAGCAGTACTGGCCGAGATTTTCTATTGGTCGGTTTAACCGCCTTTGCTATCGAGTTGCCTATCTACTGGCTCGCGAAAAATACCCTCAAACGCCGCAGACCGGCAGAGTTCTCTTCACTGCTTTATTCCCACATTGTGCCATCCGATAAATACAGCCTGCCATCTGGGCATTCCGCGGCGGCTTTTGTTATGGCGACCCTAATCGGACATTTCTATCCGAGCTTATATCTCTTTAGTTTGTTTTGGGCGATCGCGATCGCTGGCTCTCGAATCTTACTTGGTGTGCACTTTTTAACAGACGTACTGATAGGTGCCGCCTTGGGCATTGCTTGTACGAGTCTAGCTATCAGTTTCATTCTGTAATCATTTTTTTGGCAATCTCTGCCGCGTTCAAGTGGCAACTCTAAAGGAAAAAGTATGAAAATCTTATATGGCGTACAGGGCACTGGAAATGGTCATATTACACGAGCAAGGGCAATGGCTGTCGCGTTTCGTCAGCAAAATATCGATGTCGACTTTCTATTCTCTGGAAGAGATGAGAGCAAGTACTTCTCGATGGAAGAATTTGGAAACTACCAAACCCGCAGTGGCTTAACGTTTTATAGTGAGCAGGGGCAGGTGAAATACGGCAAGACATTCATGAAGAACAACATCTGGCGATTTCTGAGTGAGATTAACCAGATCGATCTGACACCATATGATTTAGTGCTTAACGACTTTGAACCCGTGACCGCTTGGGCAGCTAAAAGACAGGGCGTACCTTGCATAGGGATAAGCCACCAGAATGCGTTTCGTTATGATGTACCCAAAGAAGGGGGTAACTGGATTGAACATTCAGTGATTCAACATTTCGCCCCAACCGCGCACTCAATTGGGTTGCACTGGTATCACTTTGAACAGCCGATACTTCCTCCTATTGTTCATACGCCGATCGCTCACACGCTAGTTGGTGAGCAACAAACCAAAACAGCACAAGACTTTACGTTGGTCTATTTGCCATTTGAGGATCTTGAGTCGATCTCAGAGCTGCTGATGAAGTTCATTTCGCACAACTTTGTCTGTTACCACCCAGATGTTATTGAGCATAGCCGAGTCGAAAATATTGAGTTCAAACCACTCAGTCATGCGGGCTTCCAATTCGACCTTAATCAGTGCTCAGGTGTGGTCGCAAATGGCGGCTTTGAATTGCCGTCTGAAGCTTTAACCTTAGGGAAGAAATTGCTTCTCAAACCACTTGAAGGGCAGTTCGAACAACAGAGCAATGTGGCGACGCTAGAGGCTCTTGGATTAGCTCAGACCATGACCTTTTTAGATGCAGCTATCTTGCGTGCTTGGCTCAGTGAAAAACAGGCTGAAGTGGTCACCTATCCAGACGTGGCAAGTGCACTCGTTGAGTGGGTATTAGCGGGAAATTGGTCTAATCAAGATGACTTAAGAAAGCAACTTTGGGACAAGGTAGACTTTCCACGTTATGCATCACTCACCTAACTCATAAGTGTTATTTCTGAATCAGCTGGCCAACTAATTCATCGGTTCAATAAATTGTAACAATTGTAACCAAAAGATAGAACAGCTAAATAAGTCGAAATCAAACTCATAAGTTGAGCTTTTTATATTTTTTTATAACTCTATAAATTACTGATTTTTAGAAGTTATTTAATCATTAAGGTAAAATAAAATTATTCTTTATCAATCTTGTTGGTAGCTCGAGATGTATTGGTTAATAGTAATGTCAATCCGAAAAACATCGGTCTGATAAATATAAGAATTAGTGGTTATCTATTCTCATACCATTACCAATTTAACGCTGTCGAACCGACAAGAGGCAACTTGAATGTTAGATAAAAAAGACGCAATGAGTGCTATTGCAAGCTACAGAATGGAAAGCACACTTCGTGGAGTCGACTTAAATCTTTTGACTGTATTTGATGCAGTTATGCAAGAGCAAAACATTACACGTGCAGCTCACAATCTGGGTATGTCTCAGCCTGCTGTAAGTAACGCTGTTGCTCGTCTAAAAGTGATGTTTAACGACGAACTATTCATGCGTCAAGGTCGTGGTATTCAACCGACTCAACGTGCTCGTCAGTTGTTTGGTCCAATCCGCCAAGCGCTACAATTAGTACGCAACGAACTACCAAGTTCTGTGTTCTCTCCGGAGTCGTCTTCTCGCCTGTTCAAACTTGCGATTTGCAGCCCTTGTGACATGCGTTTTGCACCTAAGATTATGTCTACAATCAACGACCAAGCACCGAGCGTTAAACTGCACATGGATGCTGAATTCGATCGTCAACTTTCTGAGCGTATGCGTTACCAAGAAATCGACTTCGTTATCGATTACGCTCGTTTTGATGAGCAAGGCTTCTCAAGCACTGAAATCTTCCAAGACGAGTTAGTTGTGGTTGCTTCTGCTTCTCACCCACGCATCAACGGTGAAGTTTCTGCGGCAGAGCTGCTTAACGAAAAGCACGCAAAACTGTCTCGCATCCATGGTCAACGTAGCTTCTCTGAGCAAGCTTACCGTGACCTAGATTGCACGCCTTTCTACGAAGGTACGAGCTTGAGCAACGTTCTTTACGTTGTAGGCCAATCTGAACTAGTAACAATTGCTCCTCGTTGGATGGTTGAACATGCTGCAAACAAAGAGCAGCTTCAGATTCTAGATTTCCCATTCGATAATGCGGCGATTTCTGGCTTCCTAAGCTGGCACGAATCAAGTGAAAAGGATAAAGGACACATTTGGTTACGAGATCAGTTAATGATGATCTGTGGCGAAGTAGTGGCACTTAACTAGACACTAATCCCTATGATTTATAAGCCCTAAGCTAGGAGTCTGGCTTGGGGCTTTTTTGTACCTGCTATTTTTGTTGATAGAAAACTTAGCGTGAGACGTACTATTACTTATAACTTTGAGCTTCATCAGTTGCCTTTTCCATGATCAGAGGTACACTTGTGCGCTCAAAAAAGCTTACAGGTGTAAGCCAAAGGTAAAGAGATGGCCAATTTAGATTTTCATATCGTAAAAAGACTTCGTGACCAAATTGCCCAAGGCGGCAACCGTACAGCTTTGAAGCACAAAGTAGACAATGTATGGCAAGGCATTAGCTGGGAACAGTTTGGACAACAAATCGATACGCTTTCATTAGCACTGTTGGCTCAAGGACTGAGAGTTCAGGATAAGATCGGTATCTATTCGAACAATATGCCTCAATGGACCGTGGCAGATTTTGCATCTTTACAAGCACGTCTTGTGACTGTGCCGATTTATCCAACCAACACAGCAGCGCAGTCGTCTTACATCATCCAAAATGCAGATGTGAAGATCTTATTCGTTGGTGAGCAAGTTCAATTCGATGCGGCAGTTAGCCTGTTTGAAGAGTGCGAGCAGCTAGAAGTTGTTGTAGCTATGTCTGATGACATCGACCTGCAAGGACACAGCTTTGCCGTATCTTGGAATGACTTCATGGCGCGTGGCGTTGAAGCACAACAAGCAGAACTTGACGCGCGTCTTACTGATGCAAGCATGGATGACTTACTGACTCTTATTTATACCTCTGGTACTACAGGTCAGCCAAAAGGCGTAATGCTTGATTACACTAATATTGGTTACCAGTTAGAAGGCCACGATGAGCGTCTTAGCCTAAGTAAAGACGATGTCTCATTGTGTTTCCTACCTCTGTCACACGTATTTGAGCGTGCTTGGACGTTCTACGTTCTCTATAAAGGCGCAACCAACTGCTACCTGCAAGATACGATGCAAGTGCGTGATGCGCTAAGCGATGTGAAACCTACCGTAATGTGTGCGGTTCCACGCTTCTACGAGAAGATCTTCTCAGCTATTCACGAGAAGGTATCTAAAGCGCCGTTTATCCGTAAAGTGCTATTTACTTGGGCGGTGAACATGGGAGCGAAGCTTTCAGTTTGTCACCAGGAAGGCCGTACTCCATCGTTAATGCTGAAGAAGAGCCATGCACTAGCCGATAAGCTTGTGCTGTCTAAACTGCGAGCTTTGCTAGGTGGTAACATCAACTTCATGCCATGTGGTGGCGCGAAGCTAGATGAGACGATTGGTCGCTTCTTCCATGCTATCGGTATCAACGTAAAACTTGGCTATGGCATGACAGAAACTACAGCAACAGTATCTTGCTGGGATGACCGCTGTTTTAATCCTGATTCGATTGGTATGTCGATGCCGGGTGCAGAAGTGAAGATTGGTGCGAAGGATGAAATTCTTGTTCGTGGTCCAATGGTGATGCGTGGCTATTACAAGATGCCAGAAGAGACGGCTAAGACGTTTGACGAGCACGGCTTCCTGAAAACTGGTGATGCGGGTCATTTTGATGAAAATGGTAACCTGTTCATTACTGATCGTATCAAAGAGTTGATGAAAACCTCTGGTGGTAAGTACATTGCACCGCAAGTGGTTGAAGGCGCGATTGGTAAAGATCACTTTATCGAACAGATTGCTGTTATTGCTGATACACGCAAATTCGTTTCTGCGCTGATTGTACCTTGTTATGACTCGCTAGAAGAGTACGCCAAAGAGCTTAATATCAAGTATCACGATCGCGTTGAGCTTGTTAAGCATCACCAAATCGTTGAGATGCTAGAAAAGCGTGTAAATGACTTACAGCAAGAGCTGGCTAAGTTTGAGCAAGTGAAGAAATTCAAACTGCTACCGAAAGCATTTTCGATGGATGATGGTGAACTGACACCAACTCAGAAACTGCGTCGTAAAGTTATCAACGATAAGTATCAAGACGAAATCGAAGAAATGTACAACGAAAAGCCTAAAGATAAGTAGTTTTCTGCTTAGATAAATTTTCAGTTGTTTAAAAATCCCCCTACGAATGTGATTGCATTTTTAGGGGGATTTTTTGTATCTAATGACACAGCACTATGTGCGAAAGCGCACACCAACAGGCTCGCTGTTTATCGATAAATAGCGTTCTATCGAAATATTAAGTGCTTTTTTTTGCCCGCGTACTAGTTTTTAAAACTAGTTGTTAAGGTTGGTTTGGGTTTTATTTGATGCTTTGAGCTAATAGTTGGTTTTTTGGCACAGTTGCCGAATAACAGGTGTTAGACCAGATGATAATAAAGCGTTAAAGTTGTTTCGTATTACTGTTTGTTGTTATCACGACAGACAGCCATAGCCGAAAAAGTGGAAGTATTTCGAATTAGGCTACGAATAAGCCCTAGACTATGAAAAACCAGCCCAACATGTTCACCAAATATGATTGGAAACTGGTGAGGAGAGCAATATGACAACAAAACCTGAAACAGCAATGTTATCCGGCGCTGAGATGGTGGTGCAGTCTCTAATTGAAGAGGGTGTAGAACAAATCTTTGGTTACCCAGGTGGTTCTGTACTTGATATCTACGATGCGCTGCATGCTAAAACTAATGAAATTAAACACGTATTAGTACGACACGAACAAGCCGCTACCCACATGGCAGATGGCTACACTCGTTCTACCGGTAAACCGGGTGTAGTACTTGTGTGTTCTGGTCCAGGTGCGACCAATACCGTTACTGGTATTGCAACAGCCTACATGGACTCAATCCCAATGATTGTTATTTCTGGTAACGTACCAAATAACCTTATTGGTAACGACGCCTTCCAAGAGTGTGACATCGTGGGTGTATCCCGCCCGATCGTTAAACACAGCTTCTTAGTTAAGAAAGCGGAAGATATCCCTGAAGTCGTTAAAAAAGCATTCTATATTTCAACGACAGGACGTCCTGGTCCTGTGGTTATTGATCTGCCAAAAGATATCTTAAACCCACAAATCAAACTTCCTTATGAATACCCAGAAACGATCAAAATGCGTTCGTATAACCCAACGGTTACGGGTCATAAAGGTCAAATCAAAAAGGCACTAAAAGCCCTTCTTGAAGCGAAGAAGCCGGTACTTTATGTCGGTGGTGGTGCGGTTATTTCTGAGGCAGATAAGCCGCTGTTAAAATTAGCAGAGGCACTGAATTTACCCGTGGTAAGTACCCTAATGGGGCTTGGTGCTTTCCCTGGCACCCATAAGAACTCTTTGGGCATGTTGGGTATGCATGGTTTGTATGAAGCCAATATGGCGATGCACAATGCGGACTTGATCTTTGGTATTGGCGTGCGTTTCGATGACCGAACAACCAATAACCTAGATAAGTACTGTCCTGATGCGAAGATCATGCACATTGATATCGACCCATCTTCGATCTCTAAGAACGTAAAAGTGGATCTACCGATTGTAGGTTCTGCTGAAAAAGTTCTAGAGAGTATGGTCAACCTGCTGGTTGAGCAAGGCGGCACCAATGATGTAGAAGCAATGGAAAGCTGGTGGAGTGAAATCAAGGTGTGGCAAGATCGTGATTGCCTAGCTTATGAAAAATCTTCAGAGTGCATCAAACCACAACAAGTTATTGAAACACTTCATAAAGTAACTAATGGTGATGCTTACGTAGCTTCGGATGTAGGTCAGCACCAAATGTTTGCAGCATTGTACTACCCGTTTAACAAGCCACGTCGTTGGATTAACTCTGGTGGTCTAGGCACGATGGGCTTTGGTCTGCCTGCTGGTATGGGCGTTAAGTTTGCAAAACCAGACGAAGAAGTGGTTGTAGTAACCGGTGACGGCAGTATTCAAATGAATATCCAAGAGCTGTCGACTGCGCTGCAATACAATATTCCCGTTAAGATTATTAACCTTAACAACCGTTTCCTGGGCATGGTAAAACAGTGGCAAGACATTGTTTATCAAGGTCGTTACTCTAACTCATATATGGACTCTGTTCCTGATTTTGCTGCTATTGCTGAGGCTTATGGCCACGTTGGTATGCGTATTTCATCTCCGGATGAACTGGAATCAGGTTTGGAAAAAGCACTAGCGATGAAAGACCGTTTGGTATTTGTCGATATTAGTGTGGATGACACCGAGCACGTATACCCAATGCAAATCAAAGGCGAGGGTATGGATAACATGTGGCTAAGCAAAACGGAGAGAACATAATATGAGACACATTATTTCACTACTAATGGAAAACCAACCTGGTGCGCTTTCTCGTGTAGTTGGCTTGTTTTCTCAGCGTGGCTACAACATCGAGTCTTTGAACGTATCGCCAACCGATGATCCGACGCTGTCTCGTCTTAATGTAACCACTAACTCGAGCGAAATGCAGCTTGAGCAGATCCAGAAACAGCTGCATAAGCTAATCGACGTACTAAAAGTGCAAGAGGTCTCTGAGCTTGAACACATCGAGCGTGAGCTGTTGATGGTTAAAGTTCGCGCGAGCGGCTTTGCTCGCGCAGAAGTGAAGCGCACAGCAGATATCTTCCGTGGTCAGATTGTTGATGTAACGGCTTCGCAATATACGGTTCAAATGGCGGGTACGAGCGAGAAACTGGATGCATTCATTCAGGCGCTGTCTGAAGTAACAGAAGTGCTTGAAGTGGCTCGAAGTGGTGTTGTTGGTATCGCACGAGGCGAACGTGCGTTGAAAGCCTAGACGATAAGTCTTTAAAAAATATATTTAAAGCCGCTTTTTTAAGCGGCTTTAATTTTGTTAATTTTTTAGAGTGCTATAATCCCGCGCTGCACTTCCATTCATCTGAGTTAGCAATGAGAAATAAAAAATCAATAATTACATTGCTGATTATCTCTATCATATTGTCTTCTGCAGTATGCCTGTATTATTTGCAGCGTTACAAAGAAGTAAAACAGCAGAGCTTTGACTACTCAGCTAAGCAAGCTGTCCATCAACTAGTGTATGCCAAGCGAGATTATGATCTTCTCAAGACTCAGTTAGTCTCGGTAATGGAGCTACTCAGTCATAGCCAGAGCTTGGTTAACTTTGCTTCTTCTCCCTCAGACCAAACCAAAGATCTACTTGAGGAGGTCTGGCAATCTGTTCTTGTGAATCAGAAGTGGTATACACAAATTCACCTATTAGATATCACAGGTAAAGAGCTGGTGCGCGTTAACTATTCTTCTGATACCGGTAGGGTGACGTTACCCCAGCAACTGCAAGATAGGTCGGATTCTAACTACTTCCAATACGCTCAAAAACTAGAAGCCGAACAGATTGGCGGCTGGGGGATTGAGCTTGAAACGGAGCATGGTGAAGTCACCTTTCCTTATTCGCCAGTAATCCGTGTATTTACCCCGGTAGAAACCCCTGACAAAAGAGTGGGCTATCTAGTCATTAATCTCGATGTATGGGGCTTATCGTCGCGTCTTAGCTTTTCACCTGATAACGACCTTAGAGCTGAAGTTATCAATGAAGCGGGTTATTTCATCGCGAGTAACAACAGCGATAAGTTGTTCGGAGACGCTATTCCTGAAAGAAAGAGTTACAACCTGAAAAATATCGCGCCAAAGACGTGGAATGCGATCTCCAATGAGCAGGTGGGGTACGTTTTTGAAGGTGACAACTTGTTTGCCTTTAACACGGTTATGCTTGCGAACAGTCAAAAGGTCCATTTGCTGATTCAACTTAATCAGAAGCAACTGATGGAGCGGGCTGAGCGTGACCTGAATGATTTGGCCTACGAAGAGATCATTGTTTTGATTACGGTGCTGATTTTCGCCTTCCCGTTTGCTTACTTGGTGACGCACTATCGACGCCGAAGCCTTGAGAGTAAATTGGCGCGCGCCGCATTGAATGGCATGTCGGCAGTGATGATCTCTGACAAGCAGCACCGCACAATGATGACCAACAACGAATTTGAAAACATGACAGGGTACTGCAAAAAACAAGTTATCGGTCAGAATGCCCTGCAGTTGTTGCTTGAGAATACCGACCAAGTACTCTCAAGTTCGGCTATCTGGAGTCATTTAGAGCAAGAAGAAGTATGGGAAGGGGAAGTTCAGTGTAAGAACAAACTGCGTATTCCTTTTACAGCGATCATGCGAGTGCATGTGGTCAAAAACAATTCGGGTAAAGTCAGCTACTACATCACCTCGTTGGTGGATATTTCCGTGAGGAAGGAGCTTGAAGTACGTTTGAGGATCTTAAGTGAACGTGACTCTTTGAGTAACCTTTGGAATAGACGAAAGTTCGAAGAGCAGCTCGCGTATTATTCTCGTCTGGTAGAGCGTTACCCCAATGAATCGACGACTTGCTTAGCTTTAGTCGATATCGATAACTTCAAGCGAATCAACGACGAACTTGGTCATGACGAAGGCGACCGGGTGATAGCAAGTGTCGCTAAGCTTCTGCAAGATAGCCTTCGCGGGACTGACTTTGTTGCACGTGTCGGAGGAGAAGAGTTTGCACTGTTGATGCCACACACCTCACTATCGGAAGCAAAGCGCGTATTGGATCGCTTGCGAATCGAGATTGAACTGGCAGCCGGAACTAAGGTCACGGTGAGTGTTGGCTTTACTGATTTAACAAGTAACAGTACTCGCTCATACAAGTGTGCCGATGTTGCGCTTTACGAATCTAAATCGTCTGGTCGTAATACGGTCTCTATGTGTCCTAGCTACGATGATGTCGCTTAGCTTAGCTTTAATCCTTTCTTCTCTTTGCTTCACCTCTTCAAGCTGGCCCCGACTCACTTTATCTCTCCCCCTTTTTCTAGGAATCTCACTTTTGAGCGACCTATGTCACAAAATCTATACAGTTAGACTAAAGTCTAATGCCGGTGAAAATTTGAGCTAAAATGAACAATAAGTAAACTACTTTGCTTCAGATTACATCGTGTTAAACGATGTAATAAATAGAGTGTTTACCAGATGTAAAAGGATGACACCGTTAACTTAATTCAACTGATTAGCTAGCTTTTTCAATGATTTGAGAGGCAGCAGTAGAATTAGGTTAGCTGGAGCAAGAGTTTGGGGATCATACAGTCTGGTTAAAAGAGGCGTGGTATGTTTGTCGATTTTTTAGTGAGGTTAACCATAGGCACATTAGCCATTCTTGGCTTTCAGCTGAGTGCATTGTATTTTTTACCTATGGTTGTGCTGCTCAATACTCATCACAAAGAGTTTTTTGGGTGGTAGTTCAGTCGTGATACTGAAACAAAAAACGGAGCCGTTGGGCTCCGTTTTTATTTAGTTAGAATCTATCTTGGCATTATGCTGCTTCGATAACTTCTTCAATTCGTTTCATTGAACCTAGCAGGTGTTGATCAAGCAGTTCAGTCGCTTGTTCTACATTCTTAGACAGTACTAGTTTCATGATCATTTCGTGTTCATCAATATTGAACAGATCATCTGATGCGCTTTCTGCAGACATAGCGAGGAAGCGGTAACGTTTTACTTGGTTGATCAGGTCATCAAAGAACTTAAACATGTTTTCTGAATCAGCGCCTTCAAGTAACGCAACGTGGAATTGTTGGTGACGCTCTTCCCATTCAACACAAT
This sequence comes from Vibrio sp. 10N.286.55.E10, assembly GCF_002872555.1. Classification (NCBI taxonomy): domain Bacteria; kingdom Pseudomonadati; phylum Pseudomonadota; class Gammaproteobacteria; order Vibrionales; family Vibrionaceae; genus Vibrio; species Vibrio sp. 10N.286.55.E10. The sequence goes on along the minus strand of NZ_MCSD01000002.1, from coordinate 69,245 downwards.
CAAACTCTTCAGATACGTACTGTACTCGTGACAGTTTATGGTAAGACGTTAGTACATCCAGCTCCCAGCTCTCATCACCCGCTGAAATCGCCTTTTTTAGTAGAACAGACGAGACAACACGAAGGCTTTCGTATAGGTCATTCAATTCTTTCTTTGATACAGGAGATACCCAGCAGCCTTTCTGTGGCTCTAGTTTTACGTATTTGCTCCAAGATAACTGTACCAAGGCTTCGCGAATAGGAGATGCGCCAACGTTGTAGCGTGCTTTTAGATCAGCAACAACGAGCTTTTGACCTGGGGTTAACTCACCATTAAGAATATCTTGGCGAATCATCTTTGATACTTTGTCAGTGAGCGTAGGACTAGACATTACAAACCTCATCTATATATGATTTCTAGTCTGCTAATCCGTCTCTTAGAAAGAGCCAATTGGAAGTTAACAGTACGTAGTTCTATTGTGATTGATAATACAGCGTACTGAAAAGTTAGGCAAGATTTTGTTTCATAAAAAAAGAGGGCCGAAGCCCTCTTTTATATTTTATGCGAATCGGTTCATTCTTATAGAACGTGAACAGATGCCGTATTTGTAGTACCAGAAGCTACTAGAGCACCAGAAACCATAACTACGATGTCGCCTTTGTTACCTAGGCCAGATTGTAGAGCGATTTCTTTACCGTTGATGTAGAACGCGTCTGTGTTCTCGATAGAGTCAACAAGAACAGGCTTAACACCTTTAGTAAGAACTAGCTGTGCAGCTGTCTTTTCGTTAGTTGTTAGAGCAAGGATGTTTGCAGTTGGGAAGTACTTACGTACTGAACGTGCAGACTTACCGCCTTCAGTTGCAACAACGATTAGAGGAGCAGCTAGCTTCTCTGCTGTGTCTACAGCGCCTTTACATACTGCTTCAGTGATGCGTAGACGTGGGCTGTCTAGACGAGAACCTAGCTCAGCTTTAAGAGCTGAATCAGTACGGTTCGCGATTTGAGCCATGATAGTAACAGCTTCAACTGGGTACTTACCTTTAGCAGTTTCACCAGAAAGCATTACTGCATCAGTACCATCCATAATTGCGTTCGCAACGTCACCCGCTTCAGCACGAGTTGGACGTGGGTTGCTGATCATAGAGTCAAGCATTTGAGTTGCTGTGATAACCATCTTACGTGCGCGGTTACACTTCTCGATCATCATCTTCTGAGCGAAGATTACTTCTTCAGCTGGGATTTCAACACCTAGGTCACCACGAGCAACCATGATGCCGTCAGAAGCTTCAAGGATTGAATCGAAGTTATCAACACCTTCTTGGTTTTCAATCTTAGAAATGATGTGGATGTTCTCGCCGCCGTTAGCGTTTAGAAGCTCACGGATTTCTTTAACGTCTTCTTCTTTACGGATGAAAGAAGCAGCAACGAAATCAACGCCTTGCTCACAACCAAACTTAAGGTCAGCTTTGTCTTTCTCAGAAAGAGCAGGAAGTTGAACAGAAACGCCAGGAAGGTTAACACCTTTGTTTTCGCCTAGAGCACCGTTGTTAAGAACTTTACACTTAACTTCAGTTTCTGTTGTTGCGATAACTTCCATTTCGATTAGGCCGTCATCAACAAGGATAGTGTTACCCGCTGTTAGGTCTTTAGCGAAACCTAGGTAAGTTACTGCTACTACGTCTTTGTTACCAACAACTGTTGCGTCAGTTGTGAAAGTGAACTCTTGACCAGCTACTAGATCTACGTCGTTACCATCTTCAAGTTTGATAGTACGGATTTCTGGACCTTTAGTATCTAGAAGGATAGCAAGTTGCTCACCTTTGTTTTCCATTACTTTACGGAAGTTCGCGATACGAGTGCCGTGCTCTGCGAAATCACCGTGAGAGAAGTTAAGACGCATAACGTTCATGCCAGCATCTACTAGTTCAGTTAGCTTCTCTACAGATTCAGTTTTAGGGCCAATCGTACATACGATTTTGGTCTTTTTCATGGAAGGTACTCTCCGGTAAGTATTGTTACAATTTGAAATTTATTTAAGTTCTGAAGATTGGTCCGCTACATCAACATTTTGTGCCTGTTGTGTAAAAGCGCGGGACTTCCAATATGTCCTTCAGAGTTGTAAGTCTTTCATCAGTTTTAGTCATTTTATGACCAAAATAATTTGATTCAATATCGGTTTTCTGTGACTTACCCCACTATATAGGCGGTAAGTTGCAAAAAAATAACAGTCAGTTTTGTAATTTTTTTTCTTTTCGGGTGCGGATTCTACCACCTAATGAGTTCAATATCACTGCTTAACAATTGTCTTAGGACAAGGTTTTATCGCTATTTATTAATTTTTTGGATCAAAATAAATGGACTAAATAGTTTCGTTGTAACTATAATATGTTTCATATCGAAACTTAGTGGCCTTTTTTAAATGTCGAAACGAAACACCCAGCTCAGAAGACATGCAATTTCTAACCTAGTGAATGAAAAAGGGGAGGTTAGTGTTGATGAATTATCCGCTAAGTTCGAAACCTCAGAGGTCACTATTAGAAAGGACTTGGCGTCTTTAGAGAAAAACGGTCAGCTTTTACGCCGTTATGGTGGTGCGATTTCGTTACCGAAAGAGGTTGTCAACGAAGAACTGGGTCAACAAGTTTCGACTCGAAAGGTTTCATTGGCAAAAGCCGCTGCAGATTTAATTCGCGACCATAACCGCATCGTGATCGATAGTGGCAGTACTACCGGTGCCCTAATTCAGCAGCTAAATGCTAAGCGTGGCTTGGTTGTGATGACCAACTCATTGCACGTCGCTAATGCGCTTAATGAGCTTGAAAGCGAGCCGACGTTATTAATGACTGGCGGCACTTGGGATACCCATTCGGACTCTTTCCAAGGCAAAGTCGCAGAGTCGGTGCTCCGCGCTTACGATTTTGACCAACTATTTATCGGAGCAGATGGTATCGACCTTGATAGAGGCACAACTACGTTTAACGAACTGGTTGGCCTGAGCAAAGTAATGGCTGAAGTGTCACGAGAAGTGATCGTGATGGTTGAGTCGGAAAAAGTGGGACGAAAGATCCCGAACTTAGAGCTGGCATGGGAACACATTGACATCTTAATTACCGATACAGACTTGGGCGAAGAATCTAAAGCAAGTATCGAATCACATGATGTTCGCGTGATCCTGACTGATCCAGCGTAAAAACAAATTAAAATATTATGCATTTACCTTCCTATAATTGATCTTAATAAAGATATGGCCTTTGCTTGCTGCCAATAGGAATAAAAAAATTGATGGAGTGAAACTATGTGTGGAATTGTTGGTGCAGTAGCACAGCGTGATGTAGCTGAAATTTTAGTAGAAGGCCTTCGTCGCCTAGAATACCGTGGCTACGATTCAGCAGGTGTCGCTGTAGTCGATACTGAATCTAACCTAACTCGTGTGCGCCGCCTTGGTAAAGTACAAGAGCTAGCAGACGCAGTCGATCAGCAACATGTGATTGGCGGTACTGGTATCGCTCATACACGTTGGGCGACGCACGGTGAACCATCTGAAGCGAATGCACACCCACACATGTCTGGTGATATTGCAGTTGTACACAACGGCATTATCGAAAATCACGAAGCACTGCGTGCTCTTCTTCAAGAGCGTGGTTATGTGTTTACTTCACAAACGGATACTGAAGTTATCGCTCACTTAGTTGAATGGGAACTTCGCACTTCTGATTCATTGGTTGAAGCGCTTCAAAAGACAGCGAAACAATTAGACGGTGCATACGGCACGGTGGCGGTTGATCGTAAAGATCCTAGCCGTATTGTAGTTGCTCGTTCAGGTAGCCCAATCGTTATCGGTTTTGGTGTGGGCGAGAATTTCCTAGCCTCTGACCAACTTGCACTATTAAGCGTAACTCGTCGTTTCATGTACCTAGAAGAAGGTGATGTTGCTGAGGTTACTCGTCGTGATGTAACGGTATTTGATGTAGCGGGCGAGCGTGTTGAGCGTGACATCGTTGAATCAAACGCAGAGCACGATGCTGGTGATAAAGGTCAATACCGTCACTTCATGCAAAAAGAGATTTTTGAGCAGCCAACAGCATTAGTCAACACGATGGAAGGTCGTATCTCTGACACCTCTGTAATCACTAATGCAATCGGTGTTAAAGCTGAAGAGATCTTAAGCAAGGTAGAACACGTGCAGATCATCGCATGTGGTACGTCTTACAACTCAGGCATGGCAGCTCGTTACTGGTTTGAGTCTCTAGCAGGCGTAAGCTGTGATGTAGAGATCGCTTCTGAGTTCCGTTACCGTGATTTCGTTGTTCGCCCGAACAGCCTTTTAGTGACTCTGTCTCAGTCTGGTGAAACGGCGGATACGCTTGCTGCACTTCGTCTTGCAAAAGAGAAGGGTTACATGTCAGCAATGACCATCTGTAACGTAGCAGGTTCTTCGCTTGTTCGTGAGTCTGATTTTGCCTTTATGACTCGCGCAGGAACGGAGATCGGTGTTGCTTCTACTAAAGCCTTCACAACACAGCTAGCGGCTATGCTGATGATGGTAACGTCAATTGGTCGTCTACAAGGTCGTATCAATGAAGAGAAAGAAGCGGAAATCGTTCAAGCACTTCACCAACTGCCTGCTGATATCGAGAAAGCATTAGCGTTTGATAAAGAGATCGAAGCACTGGCACCTGATTTTGCTGATAAGCACCACACACTGTTCTTGGGTCGTGGTGAATTCTACCCAATCGCGATGGAAGCATCTCTTAAACTGAAAGAGATCTCTTACATCCACGCAGAAGCATACGCGGCTGGTGAGCTTAAGCACGGTCCTTTGGCTCTTATCGATGCAGATATGCCAGTTGTCGTTATTGCACCAAGTAACGACTTGCTAGAGAAGCTGAAATCAAATGTTGAAGAAGTCCGTGCTCGTGGCGGTCTGCTGTATGTATTTGCAGATGAAGCTGCTGGTTTCGAAAGCGATGAGAACATGAAGATCATCAAGATGCCTCATGTAAGTGAAGTAACTGCATCTATCTACTACACAGTACCAATGCAGCTGCTGTCTTACCATGTTGCGTTGATCAAAGGTACCGACGTTGACCAACCTCGTAACCTAGCGAAAGCTGTAACGGTTGAGTAATCGACAGCTTATCTAAGAAATAGATAATAAGAAGCCCATCCTGTGATGGGCTTTTTTATGTCTGTTACTTAAAGCTGTAGCGTCATTAAGCGCTAAGTGCTTGCTCTAGGTCAGCCAAGATATCGTCAATGTGCTCGATACCTACTGAGAGGCGAATCATCTCTGGTGATACACCGGCTTGCTTTTGTTCTGCTTCGCTTAGCTGACGGTGTGTTGTAGAAGCAGGGTGGCAAGCCAGAGACTTGGCATCACCAATGTTCACTAGGCGCTTGAAGATTTGTAGCGCGTCGTAGAAGCGGACACCAGCTTCATAACCGTCCTTCAAGCCAAAAGATAGAATAGCCGATGGCTTACCCTGCATGTATTTTTCAGCAAGCGGGTAGAATTCTGAGCTAGGCAGACCAGCGTAGCTTACCCAACTGACTTTTTCGTGTTGGCTGAGGTATTCTGCCACTTTCAATGCATTCTCTGTGTGTCGCTCCATACGTAACGACAATGTCTCCAAGCCTTGCATCAACATGAAAGCATTCATTGGCGACAGTGCTGCACCTGTATTACGTAGGGGAACCGTTCTAGCTCGACCAATAAACGCAGCCTCACCAAATGCCTCGGTATAAACCACGCCATGATAAGAAGGCTCTGGCTGATTAAAAACAGGGAAGCGCTCTTTGTGCTCTGCCCATGGGAATTTTCCTGAATCGACAATCACGCCACCGAGTGTTGTACCGTGACCACCAACGTATTTAGTTAGCGAGTGCACCACAATATCGGCACCAAAATCGATAGGTTTACACAACACCGGAGTTGCCACCGTGTTATCGACAATCACAGGTACACCTTGTGCGTGAGCAAGCTCAGCAACACGTTCTAAGTCGATAATATTGCCTGCTGGGTTACCGATACTTTCACAATAAACCGCCTTGGTCTTTTCATCGATCAGTGCCGCTAAGCTTTCTGGTTTATCGTCTTTAGCAAAGCGAACCTCTATGCCTTGGTTTGGCAGCATGTGCGCAAATAGAGTGTAAGTACCGCCGTAAAGCTGAGGCGTTGAAACGATGTTGTCACCGATTTGTGCCAACGTTTGAATGGCGTAGTTGATCGCAGCGCTACCCGCACTCACCACTAAGCCTGCAATGCCACCCTCTAAGGCCGCCATGCGTTTTTCCAACACATCGTTGGTTGGGTTCATTATGCGAGTGTAGATATTACCGGGTACCGCAAGATTGAAGAGGTCGGCGCCGTGTTGTGCGTCATCGAATTCGTAAGCAACGGTTTGGTAAATAGGGGTCGCAACTGATTTGGTGGTTGGATCAGTGTCGTAGCCGAAGTGTATCGAGAGCGTTTCGTCTTTCATGTTTCTTCCCTGAACTATTGAATTATTTGCGTACTCTCATATTGCCGATTTTTTTATAAAAGAAAAGTATGTTTAGTCACAGAGAGGCAATTGGAATTGTGTGCGGGATGATTCGTTATTGGTTAGGAAATGCAGGGCGTAAGTTGTACAGATTTAGAAAAGCAAAAAGCCAGAGCAGCATGAACTGTTCTGGCTTTTCTAATTTGGTGGCCCCTCCCAGATTTGAACTGGGGACCGAACGATTATGAGTCGTGCGCTCTAACCACTGAGCTAAGGGGCCGTAGGGCATAGATTATAGGGGAAGCGTTCAATGGTGTCTAGACACTATAAGGGGCAATTCCGCTTACATCTTAGCCACTTAAATCACACAGATAAAAAAAAGGTGAGCCAACGCTCACCTTTTCTTATTTATGCTTAAAAGCTAACCACACTTGAGTGTGCGATTACTCGTCTAGGAAGCTACGCAGAGTTTCTGAGCGGCTTGGGTGACGAAGTTTACGCAGTGCTTTTGCTTCGATCTGACGGATACGTTCACGAGTTACGTCGAACTGTTTACCAACCTCTTCAAGAGTGTGGTCAGTATTCATGTCGATACCGAAACGCATACGCAGTACTTTAGCTTCACGAGGTGTTAGGCCAGCAAGAACGTCTTTAGTTGCACCGCGTAGGCTGGTTGCCGTTGCAGAGTCTAAAGGAAGTTCTAGCGTTGTATCCTCGATGAAATCACCTAGGTGCGAATCTTCGTCGTCACCGATTGGTGTCTCCATTGAGATTGGCTCTTTAGCGATTTTCAGTACTTTACGGATCTTGTCTTCAGGCATTTGCATGCGTTCAGCCAGTTCTTCCGGAAGTGGTTCACGACCCATCTCTTGTAGCATTTGACGAGAGATACGGTTTAGTTTGTTGATCGTTTCGATCATGTGAACCGGAATACGGATAGTACGAGCTTGGTCGGCAATCGAACGAGTGATTGCTTGACGGATCCACCAAGTAGCGTAAGTAGAGAACTTGTAACCACGACGGTATTCAAACTTATCTACCGCTTTCATCAGACCGATGTTACCTTCTTGGATTAGATCCAGGAATTGTAGACCACGGTTTGTGTACTTCTTAGCAATCGAGATTACTAGACGTAAGTTCGCTTCAACCATCTCTTTCTTTGCACGACGAGCTTTCGCTTCACCGATAGACATGCGACGGCTGATATCTTTGATGCTTTGAACAGTAAGAGACGTTTCACGTTCGATCATATCCAGTTTTTGGATAGAGCGACGGATGTCATGCTCGTTACGTTTAATCTTTTCTGCGTATGGCTTGTCTGAAGCAAGAACTTCATCCAACCATGCTTCGCTAGATTCGTTGCCAGTAAATAGAGCAATGAAAGATTTCTTCGGCATTTTGCCGTACTCAACCGTTTGACGCATGATTAGGCGTTCTTGAGTACGTACACGATCCATAGAGTTACGCAGTTCGTTTACTAGGTAATCAAACTGTTTTGGTGTTAGACGGAACTCTTTGAATACGTCTTGCATCATTGTCGTTGCAAGCATTGCTTTCGGGCTTTCATGGCCGTACTCGTTGATCGCTAGTTGACGATTCTGGTAGCTAGTACGAAGTGCTGTGAACTTCTCAAGAGCAAGTTCAGGATCGATACCTGTATCTTCTTCTTCCTCTTCCTCGTCGTCTTCTGCGTCTTCTTTGTCTTCGTCTTCCAGATCAGTTTCAGCAAGTTCTGAACCGATGTGAGTCGCCGTTGGCGCAGCTGTGCCATCGTCGTCTGGGTCAACAAAGCCATTGATTAGGTCTGTTAAGCGAATCTCTTCTGCTTGTACGCGGTCAAACTGTTCCAAGATGTATGGAATAGTGCCTGGGTACTCAGCAACCGATAGTTGAACTGTATTGATACCATCTTCAATACGCTTCGCAATGTCGATTTCGCCTTCACGAGTCAGTAGTTCAACTGTACCCATTTCACGCATGTACATACGAACTGGGTCAGTAGTACGGCCAATCTCGCTTTCTACGCTTGAAAGCGCAGCAGCTGCAGCTTCGGCTGCATCTTCATCTATATTGGCATCGTCATCATTAAGTGCTAGATCATCAGCATCAGGTGCAGTTTCAACTACCTTGATACCCATGTCGTTAATCATTTGAATGATGTCTTCTACCTGTTCAGAATCCACGATTTCTGCAGGTAGGTGGTCGTTTACTTCGGCGTAGGTCAGATAGCCTTGTTCCTTGCCTTTAATAACAAGTAATTTAAGCTGTGACTGCGGATTTTGATCCATAGATGATATCCAACTTCAGGTCTGGTGAAGGACGTTGCATTCTCAAATGCAAACCAATTATGTTAACAAATTTATTAAATGCTGACTAATCAAACAGGGTTACGCTTTTAGATCTAGCATTAAAGCTAGTAGCTCCCTTTTTTCTTCGGCTGATAAACCGACGCTTCTTGCTTTGGCCTGCAGGTTTTCAATTTGTTTTTCAACGCACTGGGCAAGTATATTGTCCAATGAGTCTAAAAATATGTCTTCTTGATTGTCTTCGTCGAGGGGGATTTCCCAGCTCGCGAGACGAGACAGAAGAGCCTCATGTTTAGTGTGTCGCCAATGCTCTAATAATTGGCCTGTGTTGATATGGGGATGCGCATGGCATTTATCAAGTACTTCGACGAATAAACTTAGTCCAGGCAGCTGTAAGCCTTTGACACTTGATAAATCCGGTACCATATCAGCATAGCTCGGATTTTGGATAAGCAAAGCGATAACTTCACGCATTGGAGTGCGTTTCAGCTCTTTATGCGGTTGAGGTGTCGGGTTCTGTGTATGAACACGCGCTCGTCTTAATTGGTTATCAAATCCAGTGCGCTCATCGAGCAGTTTTTCGAGCAATTCTTGGAAGTAACTGTCAGGGATTTTGTTAATCAATGCGCTAGCGTGCGCGCGCAGTGCCGATTTCCCTTCGGTTGTTCCCAAGTTTAACTTGTGTATTTCAATCAGGTTATCGAACAAATAGGTCGAAAGCGGTGTCGCATTTTGAACAAGCTGTTCGAAAGCGGCTTTGCCGTGTTCTCTTATATAGCTGTCTGGGTCTTCACCGTCGGGCAAGAATAGAAACTTGAGTGTGTTACCGGTTTTCAGGTACTCAAGGGCATTTTCTAGTGCGCGCCACGCGGCTTCTTTACCTGCTCGGTCACCATCGTAACAACAAACCACTGTGCTGGTTTGGCGGAACAGCATTTGAACGTGGTCACCGGTTGTCGATGTGCCCAGTGATGCTACTGAGTAATCAACACCATATTGCGCGAGTGCCACGACATCCATGTAACCTTCAACCACAAGTATTTGCGGCGGTTCACGGTAGGCTTGCAGCACTTCATAAAGGCCGTAAAGCTCTTTACCTTTATGGAAGATAGGCGTTTCTGGTGAGTTGAGATATTTTGGAGTACCGTCTTCTAATACACGACCACCAAAACCAATCACACGGCCACGACGATCGCGAATCGGGAACATTACGCGTCCACGGAATCGGTCGTATCGGTTACCTTTATCGTTCTCAATTAACATGCCGCCAGTTACGAGCATGTCTTGGGCTTCTTTCTGTTGGCCAAAGTTCTTACGAACTAAGTCCCACTCATCGGCCACATAACCAATGCCAAACTTCTGGACGATCTCGCCCGAAAGGCCACGATTCTTTAGGTAATCAATCGCAGGTTTGTTGGCTGATATTTTCAGTTGAGAGCGGTAAAAATTACTGATACCGCCCATCAAATCGTAGAGGTTACGTTTTTGTTCGCTGTTGGCTCTTGGTGCTGTTGATATCTCGCCGCTGCGTTGCTCTCTAGGAACATCGAGGCCTAAGAAAGAGGCAAGCTCTTCAATCGCTTCAACAAAATCGAGACGTTCGAACTCCATAATGAAGTCGATAGCATTACCGTGTACGCCACAACCAAAGCAGTGATAAAACTGTTTTTCTTGGCTTACGCTAAAAGAAGGGGTCTTTTCGTTGTGGAATGGGCAACAAGCACCATAGTTTTTGCCTTTTTTCTTAAGTTTCACGCGTGCGTCCACTATGTCGACAATGTCGAGACGCGCTAGGAGATCATCAATGAAACTACGCGGGATGTGTCCTGCCATAAAACCTTAGAAAAATGCACTAACTGAGAGTGTGGATAATAATAGTTTGAATAGGTTACAGATACAAACAAGCCGTGCGTTCCGAAGGATTGCACGGCTTGTTGCAATTTGATTTGGGATTAAGCGAGTTTAGAACGAACTAAACCACTAACTTTACCCATATCTGCACGCCCTTGAATTTGTGGTTTCAAGATAGCCATTACTTTACCCATGTCTTGCATGCCCGCTGGTTGAGCTTCGGCGATTGCGCTATCAAGTAGTGCAATAACTTCTTCATCACTTAGCGGTTGAGGCATAAAGCCTTCAAGTACCGTAATTTCTGCTTTTTCCACGTCAGCAAGATCTTGACGATTTGCTGATTCATATTGAGCAACAGAATCGCGACGTTGCTTAACCATTTTAACTAATACAGCAAGAATGTCGTCGTCGTTCAGAGTGATCCGTTCGTCAACTTCACGTTGCTTAATTGCTGAAAGAGCTAAGCGGATAGTGCCAAGGCGCGGTTTGTCCTTGGCTTTCATCGCTAATTTTTGCTCTTCTTTGAGTTGTTCAATAAGAGCCATAACTCAGTCCTTATGGATTAAGTTATTAGTACAGGCGAACGCGACGTGCGTTTTCGCGAGCTAGCTTCTTAGCGTGACGCTTTTGAGCTGCTGCTTTAGCGCGTTTGCGAACTGTAGTTGGCTTTTCGTAGTGCTCGCGACGGCGAACTTCAGAAAGGATACCTGCTTTTTCACAAGAGCGCTTGAAACGACGTAGTGCAACGTCGAACGGTTCGTTTTCACGTACTTTAACTATTGGCATATGCCTTTCACCTCAGGGGTTATTCATTATCGCTGGCTACTCAGTACCAAATCAGAGAAGTTACCCATCGAGCTAACTCTCTATTTGCGTTTGGCCATTAACCAGCTTGATCAAAAATGGTGCGGAATTTTAATCCGATCACAGTGGCTTTGTAAAGCACTTTGTCGATTATAGTCTGTACAATATTTGTTTGAAGAGCTTAGGCAGGGTAATATTGCGCTAATTTCCCATTTTAGACGAAAGCGTGCCGAGAAAATTATGCGCATTATTGGTATTGAAACCTCTTGTGATGAAACAGGAATCGCGATTTATGATGATGAGCAAGGGCTGCTTTCTCATCAATTATATAGCCAAGTAAAGCTGCACGCCGATTACGGTGGTGTGGTACCTGAGCTAGCTTCACGTGACCACGTGAAAAAAACAATTCCTCTTATTAAAGCGGCATTAGCTGAAGCGAACCTAACGTCGAAAGACATTGATGGTGTGGCTTACACGGCTGGCCCTGGTTTAGTAGGGGCACTGCTGGTTGGTGCAACGATTGGTCGCAGTATTGCTTATGCGTGGGGAGTGCCTGCAGTGCCTGTTCACCATATGGAAGGTCACCTTCTGGCGCCAATGCTAGAAGATAACCCACCACCATTCCCATTTGTGGCTCTGCTGGTTTCTGGCGGCCATACCATGATGGTAGAAGTGAAAGGTATTGGTGAATATCGAATCCTTGGTGAATCGATTGATGATGCAGCGGGTGAAGCGTTTGATAAGACCGCGAAACTGATGGGCTTAGATTACCCTGGTGGTCCACTGTTATCCCGTTTGGCGGAAAAAGGCACTCCGGGTCGTTTTAAGTTCCCGCGTCCAATGACCGATCGTCCGGGTCTAGATATGAGCTTTTCTGGTTTGAAGACGTTCGCAGCGAATACCATTCGCGATAACGATAATGATGACCAAACTCGCGCTGATATCGCTTATGCATTCCAAGAAGCTGTTTGTGCAACCTTAGTAATCAAGTGTAAGCGAGCCTTGGTTGAAACGGGCATGAAACGTATAGTGATTGCTGGCGGTGTAAGTGCCAACAAACAACTGCGTGTTGAGCTTGAAGCTCTTGCTAAGAAAGTCGGTGGTGAGGTGTACTACCCACGCACAGAATTCTGTACAGATAATGGTGCGATGATCGCTTATGCGGGTATGCAGCGCTTGAAGAATGGCGAAACGGCTGATTTGTCTGTTCATGCCACACCGCGTTGGCCTATTGACCAGCTAGAGCCAATTGCGTAATTGGCTATAGTGTTTCGATAAACGGTCGCCTTGTGCGGCCGTTTTTATATCCTAGCTTACCGACTGTATGTCGATAAATAATTGCTGATAGAGATTAGGGAAGAAGATGAACAAGTTCACAGTAGACAATCAATCGATGGCGTACCTAGATGAAGGTCAAGGCCCTGTTGTTGTATTAGGCCACAGCTACCTTTGGGATAGTGCAATGTGGAAGCCACAGATTGAGGCGTTGAAAACTCAGTACCGTTGTATTGTGCCTGAGCTTTGGTCTCATGGTGAATCTCAAGCTGCACCAGCTTCGATGCGTAACTTGAAAGATTACGCTCAGCACGTTTTGGCTCTGCTTGATCATTTAGAGATCGATGAATTCTCAGTGGTAGGTTTATCGGTTGGCGGTATGTGGGGAACGGAGCTTGCGGAGTTAGCACCTGCTCGAATCAAGTCATTGGTATTAATGGATACCTTTGTGGGTTTAGAGCCAGAAGTTGCGCACGCTAAATACTTCCACATGTTAGACACCATCACTCAAACTAAGATGGTTCCTCAACCGATTGTTGAAGCTGTGGTTCCACTGTTCTTCGCAAACGATGCTCAAACCCACACGCCAGCTTTAGTGGAAGGTTTTACTCAGCAGTTATCTGAACTTAAGGATGATAAAGCGGAAGAAGTGGCGCGCATCGGTCGAATGGTCTTTGGACGTCGTGATATGATCGAATCAGTAGAGAACTTCGCGCTACCTGTGTTGATTGCGGTAGGACAAGAAGACAAACCACGTCCGGTACTTGAGTCATACCTAATGCACGATTGCATTACGGGCAGTGAATTAGTGGTAATTCCTAGCGCAGGTCATATTAGCTCGTTAGAGCAACCAGAGTTTGTGAACACAATGCTGAAGACGTTTTTAGATAAACATCTGCTGTAAGCTTCAAATACTGAATACTATGGTTCGGCTTAGACGTGACAGTTTAAGCCGATTTTTTTTGTCCGAGTTTTGGTTCGCTGCCATCGAGTAGGCGGCGGATATTCTGGTGGTGACGTAACACGATCAAACAGCACAGCATGGCTACTGGCAATGTGTATTGAGGTTTGACTAACCAAGCGTAGAAAGGGGCAAGTAGCACAGTAACCAGTGCCGCTAAAGAAGAGTAACGAAACAAAAACGCCACAACTAACCAAGTCGCCATGATCATACCGGTTAGATCGAATCCTATTGGGGCGATAGCGCCGAGTGCGGTTGCGACGCCTTTACCACCTTTAAAGTGGAAGAAGATCGGATACATATGGCCAAGACACGCCGCAATCGCCACAACGCCTAAAATTATTGGGTCGATCTTGAGGTAGTAGCCAAGCCAGACGGGGATGGTGCCTTTCAGCATGTCACACAGGAGGACTGCTGCAGCTGCGCCTTTACCGCCAACGCGCAGTACATTAGTGGCACCAGGGTTATTGGAGCCCACCGTTCTTGGATCAGGAAGCCTTAAGACTCGGCATATCAAGACCGCACTAGAGATTGAACCTAGCAAATAGGCTGCAATGATCATGATTAGTGCCAATGGGGTCATGTCTTTCCTTAAACGGTTATAAGCCTAACGATGGGAAAATAATGCTCAATCCAAGAGTAATTGATATCATATCTCGAATTACGCAAATAATACGTTTTTTTCCCCAATATGGGTATCCGACCTCTAAAAGGACAAGTCATGGCACTGGATAAAGTTTTCATTGAACAGCTAGAAGTAATTACAACGATCGGTGTTTACGATTGGGAACAAGAGATTAAACAAAAACTTGTGCTTGATATTGAAATGGCTCATGACAACCGCCCTGCAGGTAAGAGTGATGATGTGGTTGATGCTTTGGATTACTCGACTGTGAGTACTGCCGTGCTTGACCACATTGCGAATGGCCGATTCCTGCTAGTGGAGCGTGTGGCTGAAGAAGTCGCTGAATTGATCATGACTCAATTCTCTGTGCCTTGGATCAAAATCCGCTTGGCTAAACCGGGCGCAGTACCACAAGCAAAAGCTGTTGGCGTGATCATCGAACGAGGCCAAGCATGACAGTAGCCTATGTTGGTGTTGGCACGAACATAGACCGCGACAAGCATGCAAGGGTGGCATGGACAGAGCTTCAATCGTTAGGGACTAACCTTAAATGCTCTAAAATCTATCACTGTGAGCCCGTGGGTTTTAATAGCCATCCGTTTTATAACTTTGTGATAGAGCTCGACACGTCACTCTCATTGACTGAATTTTCACAGCAGCTGCGTAAAATTGAGTTTAAATGGGGTCGCTCTCAAGATGCGCACAAACTTCAAGATCGAAAACTCGATCTTGATATTGTGCTGTTTGGAGAGGTGGTTTCTGAGCGCGAACCAGAATTACCACGCAGTGATATCTACAAATATCCTTTTGTAACACAACCGCTTTATGATCTTTGTCCTGCGAGAGTGATCCCGCAAGACGGAAGAACCGTCAGTGAAATATGGCAGAAGATGCAGCAATTAGACTCGCTCTCTGTCGTAGATATAAAACTATAATTTTTAAGGTAAGTAATGAGTTATTTTGAAGCGTTTATGTTGGCGTTGGTGCAAGGCTTTACTGAGTTTTTACCTATTTCCAGTTCTGCACACTTAATCCTTCCTTCTGCTGTTTTAGGTTGGGAAGATCAAGGCTTGGCTTTTGATGTTGCTGTCCATGTCGGTACTTTAGCCGCCGTCGTTATCTATTTCCGTAAAGAAGTGGTCTCTCTGTTGAGCGCATTCTTTGGTTCAGTGTTTAAAGGCGATCGCAGTAAGGAAGCGAAGTTAGCGTGGATGATCATTCTCGCGACGATTCCAGCGTGTATCTTTGGTTTGTTGATGAAAGATATTGTTGAGCTTTACTTACGCAGTGCGTGGGTGATCGCAACCACAACGATTATCTTCGGTCTGTTGTTATGGTGGGTGGATAAGAACTCAAGCTTGCGTGATGACGAATACCAAGCGGGTTGGAAAAAGGCGCTGTTTATAGGCCTTGCTCAAGCAATGGCAATCATTCCTGGTACCTCTCGTTCAGGCGCTACGATTACGGCAGCACTTTACCTTGGCTTTACTCGTGAAGCGGCAGCTCGATTCTCTTTCTTGATGTCTATCCCAATCATCACTCTGGCTGGTGGTTACTTGGGGCTGAAGTTAGTGACCAGTGGTGACCCAATTCATGCTGGCACTTTGCTAACGGGAATCGTGGTTTCTTTCATTAGTGCTTACATCTGTATTCACTTCTTCTTGAAGCTTATCTCTCGTATGGGTATGACACCGTTTGTTATCTACCGCCTGATTCTAGGTTTTGGTCTATTTGCTTTCTTGATGATGCAGTAGCGCTCGACTTACGAAGACAAATACTTCGTCCTACAGATTGAAACGGAAAAACCCGCTTAGTCGCGGGTTTTTTAATGCGTGCTTACTAACGGAATGAAGACTAATTATCAGTGAGTTCTGATAACGCGTTTTCGATGGCCGCTGCTCTGCGCTTCTCTTGTTCTTCTCGAATATCTTTACCTTTGAAACCATCGGCAATGATTGCTTTGACTTCAACTTGAAGTGCCGCTTTATAGGCTGCTTCAAAACGAGCCTTTTGAGGGTAAGGCTGATCTTGTAACCCTTTACGGCCAGCGTGGTCAGCTTGGCAGCAAAGCAAGATGTCGTTAAGTCGATCTGGTTTGCGCCAAACATCGAACTTGTTGAGAACTTTAAGGAAGGTGGTTGGCTTTAACTCACCTGCACGATGGATATTAGAATGCTGCTCGCACACTAACAGCGCAAGATCTCTGAACTCATTAGGTACTCTGACTCGTTCACATAGCTTTTTGATGATCTTAACACCTGTGTGGCAGTGCATTTTGTGGCTTGGCCACTCACTTTTAGGTGTAACGCCTTTACCTAAGTCATGCACTTGAGCAGCAAAGCGTACTGGTAACGATGGGCTTAATAGCGCTGCTTGTTGAGCAACCATCAGCGTGTGAATCCCGGTGTCGATTTCAGGGTGCCATTTTTCAGGTTGAGGGACACCAAATAGAGCGTCAATCTCTGGCAAAACAACCGTTAATGCACCACACTCTTTCAACACTGAAAGGAACACTTCTGGATGTGGCGTACTAAGTGATTTGTGCCACTCTTGCCAAACTCGTTCGGCTGTAAGGTGTGCCAGTTCTCCTGATTCAACGATGGTCGCCATCATGGTCATGGTTTCAGGTGCAATCGTAAAGTTTAGGTGCTGAAGCTTGGCAGCGAAACGGGCAACACGCAGCACACGAAGCGGATCTTCAACAAAGGCATCGGATACGTGTCTAAGAATACGATCGGAGAGATCTTGTTGGCCATGGTAAGGATCGTGAAGGTTGCCTGCATCATCTTGTGCGATGGCGTTAATGGTTAGATCTCGGCGCATCAGATCTTCTTCCAAACCCACGTCTGGAGCGAAGTAACATTCGAAGCCTGTGTAACCAGAGCCTGATTTTCTCTCGGTGCGAGCCAGTGCGTGCTCTTCCTTGGTTTTTGGATGCAGGAATACCGGGAAGTCTTTACCCACCGCAGTGAAGCCAAGGCTTTCCATCTGTTGAGGCGTACTGCCGACCACGACCCAATCTTTATCATAGCTATCAATATTGAGTAGCTTATCGCGCACTGCCCCACCGACTAGATAGCGCTGTAGCCCATTCTCTTCTGGTAGGCTATCGTATATTTGCAACTTATCACCTCGAAATGTTTTATCACTGCTGGACTTTACGGCAAGCAATGGTACTTTCCATTAATCGTAATTATAGGGCAGCACATGTATAAGGAATATTTTGGCTTCGTTGAGATGCCATTTTCGATTGTACCAAATTCTCGCTATTTGTTTTTGAGTCAACGCCATCAAGAAGCGATGCAGAACCTACAAGCCGGTTTAGGCGAAGGTGGGGGCTTTGCAATGCTCACTGGTGAGGTGGGTACAGGGAAAACAACGGTTGCTAAGGCGATGTTGTCTTCTTTGGATCGTCATACTCAGGCTGGCCTTATACTTAACCCTACGTTTTCCAATACGGATTTACTTGAAGCTATCTGCGATGAGTTTGAGGTCGAGTATCCAGAACAAGCATCCTTGAAGCAGCTGAGTCAGGCGATTTACTACTTCTTATTGGATAGCCATGCAGAGGGCATTCAAACCTTATTGGTGATAGACGAAGCTCAACACCTTGCTGCCGATGTGTTGGAGCAGCTTCGCCTTTTAACTAATTTGGAAACCGACAGTCGTAAGCTATTAAAAGTATTGTTGGTTGGTCAACCTGAATTACAACAGCATTTGCAGACTACACAACTGCGTCAATTGGCGCAGCGTATTACAGGGCGTTATCATTTATTGCCTCTCAATATTGAAGAGACCGGTAAGTACATCGCGTTTCGTCTGGAGACGGCAGGTGGCGAGCAGATGTTGTTCTCGAATCGCTCCGTTAAGCTGATCGCCCAATATACTCATGGTATTCCAAGGCTCATTAACTTGGTGTGCGACAAGGCCCTACAGTTAGCTTTTCATGATGGAGAGCAAACACCGAGCAATGAAACGGTCAATAAAGCCTGCCAGCAGGTGATGGCGTTTCAAGCCGAGGTTTACCATGTCGATAAACCTCGCGCAGCGAGCGCGATACCAAAGCTCGTTCAGTACGCTGGTGCAGCTACCTTGAGTGTCGCACTTGCGATGGCAACTTTTAACTTTGCCCCAACGTACATAGATTCATGGTTAACAACCGAGCCTTCAAATGAAGCCCAAACAGTAAGCTCAGCCAAGATGCAGCGGTCGTTAGTGGTGGATATGCCTAAGGCTGTTGCTGAGCCAGAAACAGACAAGTTCGCGCTGCCACCACATATTCAACAACACTTGATGCAAGGGACTAACCGCTCGCTGGCTATCAAGGATTTATACACCCTTTGGGGATACCAGTCTTCATTGCGAGACGGTTTATGTCTAAGCGAGCCGCAAAGTGTTTTCGTATGTGAACAGCAACAATCTAGCTTGGATGACTTACTTGAGTTAGGCGTTCCTGTGGTGTTGAACTTAGACATAGAACAAGAATCTGTGTTTGCGGTGCTTTATGGCGTATCACAAGATTCTGTCGAACTACTGGTTAACGAAAAACTCTTAGTCATGCCGAAGCAATCTCTAGAGCAGATCTGGCAGGGTGATTATGTCGCGATTTGGAAACAGCCGCTGCGAGAGACGCTGAAAGAGGGTTACCAAGGTGAAGCTGTGGCTTTGCTTGATTTGTTGCTTTCTGAGGTGTTGGGAGAGGTTGTGTCTGGTAGTGATGTATTTGATTACGAATTAAAAATGAAGGTTGAAGCGTTTCAAACTTGGCAAAGTATGTCGGTCGACGGCATCGCAGGTCAACGAACATTAGCAAGGTTGCAAAGATTAGCTCAGCTTGATTCTCCGAAGTTGATGTCATTAAGTGGAGGGGCAAGCTAATGTCACGCATTATGCACGAGCTGAATCAGTCTTCGGTTACACAATCATCTATCAATAAACCTAGCTTTAAAGGCTACCAAAATCATCATGTGCCGAACTCGGCAAAGGGCATCAGTAACAAACGTGGTTCGTCGTTAGCCATGGGGTTACTTCTTTTGCTTGTGCCTTCTTTGTTGGTAGGCGGTACCTTGGTTTATCAATCATACAATCAACATCAAACTGCGCCTCAGCTATTATCCGCGACGCTTCCTAATACACAAACACAGCCAGTTATTGAATCTCAAATTTCTGATGTGGATACTGCAGACTTGAATGCTGTGGAAGAGGTTAAAGATGACCCCTTGTTTGTGGTTCGTCCTGCGCCAGTTAGCCAAACTTTGAAAGCTCTGCCACGTCAAGAGATGTATGCACAGGTTGACTCTGAAAGTACAAATGTCGCAGGCGGATCTATTGTGCCTTTGGCTAGCTCAGAGAGCAGTGCTCGAGCGTCAGAGGAATCAGAACTGTCACTGGCTCAGCCTGAGGTTCAGCCTGGTGTCAGCAATGAAAACACTGCTCTGCAATCGGATAGTGATCTGCTGCAAGGGCTAGACCTCAGTGAGTTACCTCCTGATTTAGCATTGAAGCTTGAATCCATTATGGGTGAGCAACAAAGCGCTCCTGAGCCGATGGACTCTAGACCTGCAGGGCAAAGAGGTTCTCAGGTCATTGAATTGGAAACGCACACTAATAGCTTATCAGGAGTGCTACCTAAGTTAGACCTACAAACTCATATGTACTCGAGTAGCGAAACCAAGCGTTGGGTAAAAGTGAACGGCCAAGAAGTGGCTCAAGGAGATTGGATTGGACAAGACATTCAATTACTTGAGATTAAGCCACAATCGGTAATCATAGAGTTCAATCAGCAGAAGATAGAAATCCCAGCTCTGTACGAATGGAAAGGCTAGCGAGTTCTATAAGTATTTAGATAACAGACAAATAAAAAGGAGCACCTAGGTGCTCCTTTTTGATATTCGATACTGAATTTACTGTACCTGATACAAGCGTTAAGTCTACGCCCAACCGTTTGGTGACTTTCTGCGACGAGGCATGATGTGTGGCAGAACCAGGCCAAGAAGTAGACCAATACCCGCAACACCACCACCGTACATGAAGTACTTTAATAGTAGGTCGTCTTTTTGAGTGTCTAGCTTAGCGCGTAGTTCACGGTTCTCTGTTTGAGAGCTCGTTAGCTGCTGGCTAATTTCACTGTAGTTCTGTTCTAGTTCAGCAATCTGCTTGTTACGAGAATCTAGAGAGCTTGCTAGGCCAGCTTTTTCGCTGTCAGCACTCTGACGAGCGTTCGCTAGCTTGCCTTTAACTTCTGTCAGCTCTTTCTCTAGCTTAGGCATGCGCAGTGCCATGCTTTCTTGTGTGCTTACAAACTTGCTTTCAACCCAACCTTTACGGCCACGGTTGTCTTGAATTTGGGTGTAACCTGTACTCTTGTTAGTTTGTAGGTATGTAATCTTTTCACCAGCATCAACACTACCTATGATACGGAAGGTGTTGTTTGGGCCAGAATGCATATAAGTAAATAGTTTGTCAGCAATATAACGGTCTTGTGCAAAGGCAGCTGGAGCCGCAAGCATTGCGAACAAAACTAAGCTAATCAGTTTTTTCACAGTAAATCCCTTAACGATTCAAATTGGGTAGGCGTATGAGTCAGCCTCAATCAGCAAATAATATTTAGTTTCTTTATGCGGTGCAACAAAGAAGGGAGGCAAAGCCTCCCTTTCTGTGCGTTTGAGTCAATAATGACATGGCATTTACATATCGTTACTGAAGCTCACACTATTCTGACGCTAGTATTCACTAACGCAGTCGCGATTACATAGTAAACGCAGCTTGAATTCCGTAGAAGAACACAACAGCAAGTAGAGCACCTGCAGGCAGTGTCACAATCCAAGAAGCCACGATATTACGTACAACGCCTAAGTTTAGTGCTGCGATACCACGAGCAAAACCAACACCTAATACTGCACCAACTAGTGTCTGTGTAGTAGAGATTGGAAGGCCAGTACCTGAAGCTAGTACAACCGTACATGCAGTTGCAAGTTGTGCAGCAAAGCCACGGCTTGGTGTTAATTCTGTAATACCAGTACCAACGGTTGCCATTACTTTATGACCCATTGTTGCAAGACCAACAACGATACCGAAACCACCTAGAGGAAGAATCCACCATGCGATAGTACTCTTACCTGTGATTTCACCCATGTGCTCAACGGTTGATACAACAGCAGACAGTGGACCAATCGCGTTCGCAACGTCGTTTGAACCGTGTGCAAATGCCATCGCACAAGCTGTGATAACCATTAGTACCGAGAAGATGCCTTCAACACCGGCAAAGCCGTGGTCTTCTTCGCGGTTAGCAAATTTCTTCTGGATGTATAGGTAACCGCCGATCATAACAAGCGCAGAAACGCCAGCAGCCCAAACCCATGCTTCAGTGTTGCTTAGGTGAAGACCAACGTGTTTAAGACCTTTCTTGATGGTTACAAGTGCAATCACCATCGTTGTGATGAACATGTATACCGGTACAAAGCGCTTCGCGTTGAATAGCGGGTTCTCTGTATCAAAAATCAGTCGTTGAGCACTTACAAATATCACGTAAGCGAAGAAGCCGGAAATAACGGGTGTGATAATCCAACTGCCCACAATACCTTGAACACTGTTCCAGTCTACAGCTTCAGTACCTACAGAAATACAAGCAAAACCGATGATTGCACCGATGATTGAGTGAGTCGTAGAAACCGGCCAGCCCATGTAAGAAGCTAGAAGTAGCCATGTACCAGCAGCAAGAAGTGCTGACATCATGCCGTACACAAGTACATCTGGTTGATGAGCGAATAGAGACGTTTCGATAACACCTTTACGGATCGTGTCTGTTACTTCGCCGCCCGCAAGGTAAGCACCTGCGAATTCAAAGATCATTGCGATAATGATCGCTTGTTTAACGGTCAGAGCTTTAGAGCCTACTGAGGTGCCCATTGCGTTCGCAACGTCATTTGCACCAATACCAATAGCCATCAAGAAACCGAAAGCTGCTGCAACAATAATCAGGACAGTGCCGTAGTTAGCAAGGATATCCATCGTAATACCTAGTTGTTTGATAACAAGCGGAACAAATTTAGACGCAAAAAACCGCTCAGCGAGAGAAATACTCAGCGCATAAGTGGTTTGTTCAAAAAATGCTCTTCGTTATATGGTTAACGTATGATTTAAGATCGAGAAAGCATTACTTCAAGACGAGCGCCTACACGCTGTGCTTGATCTGCAATACCACCAACCCATTCAAGAATTTTGTATAAGAACATGATATCAACTGGATTCAGATCGCCTTCAATCGCCATTAGTTGTTGGCGTAGTTCGATCTGCATCGCATCCGTGTCATCTTCAATTACATCTAATTGATGAATCATTTCGGCAACGAGTGTTACTTCACGGCCTTTAAAGCCAGTCTCAAGTAATTCGTCTAATTCATTGATTACGTTTTGTGCTTGGTTCGCTGCATCTAGACAACGTTTAACGTAAGCGATGAAGTTTTCTTGCATAGGAGCAGGAATGACAAGTTGACGACCATATACACGGCCAGCAATGTCTTTCGCTAGGTTTGCGAGTTTGTCTTGTTGCGTTAATAGCTCCAACATATCGGTGCGATCAACTGGCATAAACAAACCACGAGGAAGTTTAAGGCGAATTTCACGTTTTAGTACGTCAGCTTCTTTCTCAAGGTGAGAAATTTGAGCTCGAATTTCTGATGCTTTTTCCCAGTCACCTTTTGAAGAAACTTCAAAGAAATTAACTAGGTGAGAACAACATTCGTTCACGCATACTACGTGACGCTGCAAAGGTTTAATTGGGGACTTTGCAAATAACCCCATAATTGTATTTACTGGCATGGTCATCCAACCTAATAAATAATAACCTTAAAACAACATACACCATATTCATGGTGAAATGTTAAGCGATGGCTACAAAGTCGCGCATGTTAACCTAATCAATCTCTCATTAAAACTGTTTTAGATCATCATAAGGGCGATATTTCTGACTTGCCGACTTTTCAAATTGGCAATATCCTGTCCCTATCTTCACAGAAAGGTATAACTATGGAAACCGAGATAGAACTGAAGTTTTTTGTTTCTCCTGAATTTTCAGAGACTTTACGCAATAAAATTGCTGAAACTAAAGTACTTCAGCACAGTTGTCGTGAGCTAGGTAACATCTACTTTGACACCGCTGACAACTGGCTACGTAAGCACGATACCGGCTTACGCATTCGACGCTTTGATGACGTATTTGTACAAACCGTAAAGACAGCGGGTCGTGTGGTTGCTGGCCTGCATCAAAGGCCTGAATACAATGCAGAACATGACAGCAACGAACCTAAGCTAGCCCTGCACCCAGAGGATATCTGGCCGGCAGGTAAAGACATCGAAACGTTGCAAGCTGAGCTGACTCCTCTGTTCTCTACCAACTTCACGCGCGAGCAGTGGTTGATTGGTATGCCTGATGGCAGTCAAGTCGAGGTCGCATTCGACCAGGGCTTCGTTGAGTCAGGTGACCTGCAAGAACCGATTTGCGAAGTCGAATTAGAACTTAAATCTGGTCAAACGGATGCGCTATTTACATTGTCTCGCCAATTCTGCGAACAAGGTGGCATGCGTTTGGGCAATCTAAGCAAAGCTGCTAAGGGTTACCGCCTTGCTCAAGGTTATCAAGGCGATGAAGTTACTCCTTTGACTTTAGTTGATACTGATAAAAGTGATACCGTTGAATCGTGTTTCATTCAATCTTTAGAGCACGCTCTCGCTCATTGGCACTATCATGAGCAGATCTTCACCGAGCGCCAATCTATTGAAGCGTTACATGAGATCAGTCACTCACTCAGTTTTATTCGTCAAACCTTTACTATCTACGGTGGCATTGTCCCAAGACGTGCGAGTGCTATTTTACGTCAAGAGTTGAAGTGGCTTGAGCAAGAGCTCGACTGGCTGAAAAGCTATGACCATTTCGAAGACTTGCTGGAAG
Source organism: Vibrio sp. 10N.286.55.E10 (assembly GCF_002872555.1). Lineage (NCBI taxonomy): Bacteria > Pseudomonadati > Pseudomonadota > Gammaproteobacteria > Vibrionales > Vibrionaceae > Vibrio > Vibrio sp. 10N.286.55.E10. The sequence continues at coordinate 45,012 of NZ_MCSD01000002.1, read as the reverse complement.
ATAAAGGCCATGTACTACGTAAACTCGATGCACGTAAGTTCTTAGTGGCTGAGCTTAAAGAGATGCAAGAGCAACTGCCAGATCGTGAAGAGCTGCTTACCTTGTTGAGCTCTGCTCGTTACACTGGTTTATTGTTAGATCTGAGCCGCTGGATCTTGTCTCGTGGCTGGCAACCTTTCTTAGATGAGAAAGCGCGTGAACAAATGGGTCGTGGTATCGAATGGTTTTCCGTGCAGCAACTCGATCGCACATGGGCTGACTTGATGGAAGCTTTCCCGCCAGAACGAGTGATGACCAGCCAAGCGTATATTGAACAGCAATACCGTTTGATGCGTAATCTGTATTCTGGTGTTGGCTTCGCGAGTTTATATGATGACGCTGAACGAAACAGCTTCCGCTTGCCATGGGCCGATATGGTGCAAGGTATTGATGACTTGCTGGCACTTAAAACATTAGAGCCTTTGACTGAGAAGTTGGAAGGCGACGAGAAGGTTCAGCTAGAGCGTTGGTTGGCTCGTCAAGAAGTATCTATTCTGCATGCGATGGAACAGACACGCCAAATCAGTGTTGAGGTTGAGCCATACTGGCAAGACTAAACTCAACACCTGTATCAATATAAGTATGAATTTGAAAATAGGGCTCCGGCCCTATTTTTTTGTTTGTTGCTCAAGCTTTTCGAGTCGCTCTAAGATCTTCTGTTGTTGCTCAATGATCTTCTCAAGGTGCTTCTCTTTGTTTTCCGCGCGTTGATTCTCATGATGAGTTGGAGAGGTGATCAAAGAAGTAATCAAGCCTGAAATCATACCAAACACACCCACACCGCAAATGATCACCAGAGAGGCAACTAATTTTCCTGAGCTCGTGACGGGATAATGATCGCCATATCCCACGGTACTGATGGTCACGAAAGCCCACCATAACGCATCTTGTCCAGTGGTGATGTTGGCGTTGGGATCTTTGTGCTCTAACAGCAGTATTGTCCCAGCTCCTATGGTCAGGAGAATGATCAGCAGCAATATAATCGAGGCGAGGGTGGTCTCTTTACGATTGCGAAATAGCTCTCTTAACACTCGTTTACCCGAACGAAGAACAAGAATTACACGTAAGATCTGAAAAATGCGAGCGAAACGAAGTGGTTCGATCATTGGGATGCTTGCTAAGAAATCGATCCAGTGTACTTTTAGATATTCTTTTTTGTTTTGTGATCTGAATAGATCAATTGTGAGCTGAAAAAGAAAAACACTACAGATTATAAAATCGAGGCCGATAAGGACTTGTTTCGATTCTTTGTCGATCGGTACGAACAATAAGCCTGAGATCACAAATAACGCTAAGAAAGAGAGAATCAGTGACAATAAGCTCATCGGCTTGGTGGCGTCTTTGGTATTATTCAACATTCATACGAGGCTCAAAATAAATCGCGAACTTTGACTGACATAGCCACCTCGCGGATATAGAAGCCATCAATATATAAGAATTAATGGAGAACTGACAATGACTAAACTGTCATTCAAGCCGTGGGAAAGGATAATCTCTGACGTTCGTCTCGTTCCAAAAATGGTCATGTTGATGATATTCAGTACAATCCTGATCATTTCGAAGCAGCTATGGGACGCAAGTACGTTTTACGATTCATTGCTTGCTGTAACCAACAATGCGCAAGTCGCACAACAGCATTACGAGACTTACTTAGTTCAAGTGGCTTGGCAAACAGCCTTGATGATTATTGTGTTTGTGGTTCTTCTATTAGCAGCGGCGCGCGTTATGCTGCGCCAGACTCAATACCTTAATGACGCCATTAAAACCATGGCCGACAAGAACTTATCAGTGCCGATTCAAATGGATTGTAAAGATGAATATGGCGATGTGGCACGCGAACTTGAAAAAACTCGCGTTCAACTGAACGACATGATCAAAACTCAGGTGGCCTCTTCTGATGAACTGTTTGCTCTGACGGAAGTGATGACCATCAGCATGTCTGAAACCAAAGAATCAGCTCAAGAAGAGTTCAATGAGATTGATCAGCTGGCAACAGCAATGAGTGAGATGACCTCTACGGTACAAACTGTTGCTGAGCATGCGCAAAGCGCTTCTTCATTGACGGAACAGGCATCAGGCCAAGCTCTTACTGGTCAGAAGTTCGTTCAAGGGTCTGTTTCTAAGATGAGTGAGTTATCTTCAGATATCGCAGCATCTGCAGCAGCGGTAAACCAAGTTGAAGAGCGCGTTGACTCAATTGGCAGTGTGGTTGGTACTATCCAAGGCATTTCAGAACAAACAAACCTATTAGCATTGAACGCTGCGATTGAAGCGGCGCGTGCAGGTGAAGCAGGTCGTGGTTTTGCGGTTGTTGCCGATGAGGTTCGTAACCTTGCACAGCGTACTCAGCAAGCGACTGTCGAGATTCAAGACATGATCAGTCACCTACAAAGCAGTGCTAATTCTGCGGTAGAGCTGATGGAGAAGAGTGTTGTTGAAGCTGCTGAAGGTGTGGACCTTGTGACCAATGCAGGCTCTGAGCTTGATGGTATCGTAAGCCAAGTAAACCAAATTAATGATATGAACTTCCAGATCGCGACCGCTGCAGGTCAACAGAGCAGCGTTGCAGAAGAGATGAGTGTCAACCTGACCAATGTTCGTGAGCTTGTCGAAGCTTCAGTTGTGGTTGTTGGTGAGCTGTTGGAGACCTCTCAGCTTATGGAAAGCAACGCACAAGAACTCGACGGTAAGATTAAGCAATTTAAGGTTTAGTCATGTTCTCTAAATCCTTATTGCTAGAGCCTGTTTTCTAGAGAGAAAGGCCTAACTCGCTAAGTTAACCGATAAAACGCCCACATTGCTAATGTGGGCGTTTTTTATTGGCGTAACTTTGGTATAACTTATCTTTAGTTTTATGAAGACTCGAACCGATAACCCGAACGTTCGTCGCGCAGCTTATACAAGGAAGAAACATGCCATTGCCTTCTCAACTCGTCACTCACTCACAGTCTGCTTTTGAGCAATTACTAGAGCATCAAAGTGAAGCCATCAATACTTGGTCTGAGCCACAGACTGAGGAGCTTAAACGTGTACTCGGTTTAAGCTGTTTTATTGGTGATTGCCTGCAGCGTGATACGGTTTTATGCGGTGACTTACCTGATATGTTGGCATGTGCAGAGCGTGCTGAAGGGTACCGAGAGCGACTGGCTGGATTACTTTCTGGTTGTGCTGATGAAATGAGTGGTCAGCGCGTGCTGCGTCAATTCCGCAATCGAGAAATGACCTATATTGCTTGGCGTGATTTTATGGGCTCATGGGAGTTAGAACAGAGCTTAAGTCACCTATCGATGTTAGCTGAGGCAATGATCTTCGAGACCTATCAATGGCAGTACGATATTTGTTGTAAAGAGTGGGGCACACCATGCAATGAACAGGGTGAAGCGCAGCCGATGCTGATCATTGGCATGGGTAAGCTAGGGGGCGGTGAGCTCAACTTCTCTTCTGATATCGACCTGATTTTTACCTATCCTGAAAATGGCGAAACCCAAGGTGCAAGACGAAGTATCGCCAACGCACAATTTTTCACACGCTTGGGGCAACGAATTATCAAGGCGCTTGATCAGCAAACCTTTGACGGGTTCTGCTATCGCGTCGATATGCGCCTGCGTCCATTCGGTGAGAGTGGTCCATTGGTGATGAGCTACGCTGCACTGGAAGATTACTACCAAGAGCAAGGTCGCGATTGGGAACGCTATGCGATGGTGAAAGCGCGAGTGATGGGCAGCGAAATGTACCCTGAATACCAAGAGCTCCGCCAGATGCTGCGCCCATTTGTATTCCGTCGTTATATCGATTTCAGTGCGATTCAATCTTTGCGTCGTATGAAGTCGATGATAAGCAGTGAAGTACGTCGTCGTGGATTATCAAACAACATCAAGCTGGGGTCTGGTGGGATTCGCGAAGTGGAATTTATTGCACAAGTATTCCAATTGATTCGTGGTGGCCGTGAACCTAGCCTTCGTGGTCGAGGGTTACTGGAAACCTTAAGCGCGATTGAATCACTTCACCTGTTAGAGGCAGAAGAGGTAGGGCACTTACGTGAGGCTTATCTGTTTTTGCGTCGCCTTGAGAACCTGTTACAAGCAATGGCCGACAAGCAAACTCAAACCTTACCTGACGGTGAATTCGAACAGTTGCAACTCGCTGTCGCAATGCAATTCATTGATTGGGATAGTTTGATTGAGGCAACTCGTGCTCATATGGCCAATGTACATACCGTGTTCGAAGATCTGATTGGGGTTGATGAAGATGACGCCAACCCGATCGCGAGTCACTTTAGTGAACTGTGGGATATGGCCCATAAGCCAGATGTGATTGAACATGTTCTGGAGCATGATATTGCGATTGCTAACCCACCGAAAGCCGCGAAAACGATTATTCAATTTAAAGCCGATTTGGCTAAGAAGACCCTTGGCCCACGCGGCCGTGAAGTCCTCAATCGATTGATGCCGAAAGTGTTTCAAGCACTGTACACTGCTAAGGATGCCGAGTTTGGTTTGTCTCGAGTACTGCATCTACTGCATAAAATCGTTACACGTACCACTTACCTAGAGCTATTGGACGAACACCCTGCCGCGCTGACTCAGCTTGTGCGTTTGTGTACCGCTAGTCCGATGATCTCGGAGCAGCTGGGTCGCTATCCAATCCTATTAGATGAACTTATCGACCCTCAACAGCTCTATAATCCAGTGCCGCTCGAGTCTTACAAGACGGAGTTACGTGATTATCTTGCACGTATTCCTGAAGACGATATGGAGCAGCAGATGGAAGGTCTGCGTCAGTTCAAACAGACCTGTATCTTGAGAATCGCTGCCGCTGATATTGCGGGCGTACTGCCTGTGATGAAGGTCAGTGATCACTTGACCTACTTAGCCGAAGCGATTGTTGAGGCGGGGGTCAATCAAGCTTGGTTACAAGTATCGGCCAAGTTTGGTGAGCCTACTCATGTTAAAGATCGCGAAGGTCGCGGTTTTGCGGTTGTTGGTTACGGTAAGGTCGGTGGTTGGGAGCTTGGCTACAACTCAGACTTAGACATTGTGTTTATGCACGACTGCCCGGTACACATCTATACTGATGGTAAGAAAGAGATCGATGGACGCCAATTTTATCTGAGGTTGGCACAGCGTATTATTCATATTTTCTCGACCAGAACCGCTTCTGGCATTCTGTACGAAGTCGACACTCGTCTACGCCCTTCTGGTGCATCTGGTTTGTTGGTTAGTCCAACTGATGCCTTTGATGAGTATCAGCACAATGATGCGTGGACGTGGGAGCATCAAGCTTTGACTCGCGCTCGCATGATTTATGGCGATGACTTATTGGCTGCGGCATTTAACAAAACGCGTCATGAGGTTCTGTGCTTGGCGCGTGATGAGGCGACACTCAAAAAGTCAGTTGTAGATATGCGTGAAAAGATGCGCGGCCATTTAGGCGGCAAAAAAAACGATCGATTCATGCTCAAACAAGATGCGGGTGGTATTACCGATATCGAATTTTTGGCGCAATATTTAGTCCTTCGGTACAGCAATGAGAAGCCAAAGCTTACTCGTTGGTGTGATAATGTACGAATCTTTGAAAGCCTGCTGTCACAAGGGATTATGGACGAGCAACAAGGCATGGCATTAACCCATGCTTATACAACGTTAAGAGATGAAATCCACCACCGCAATCTACTCAATCTTGATGCGGATGTGGCAATTAATAAGTTTGAAATGGAAAGAGAACACGTGGTTCGAGCATGGAAGCAGTGGATGGAAGCGTAGCTTGTCTTTTGCTTAGCTATCACAGTGCCTATCGAGGTAGGCTTTACTCATTTTTCTAAGGTTTAGCCACTGTAATCAGTGTGCTAGACTCTAGCCAGATTCGATTTTTGGAGCTCAACAATGAAACCAATTCTACCTGACTACAGCCAATCAGGTGTTCTTATTGTCGGTGACGTCATGCTTGATCGTTACTGGTATGGTCCAACTGGCCGTATTTCACCAGAAGCACCTGTACCCGTTGTAAAAGTAGAAAATAACGAAGAGCGTCCAGGTGGTGCTGCCAACGTTGCAATGAACATTGCCTCTCTTGGTGGTCATGCTCATGTTGTTGGTTTAACTGGTAAAGATGAACCCGCCGAGGTGTTAAAAAACACTTTGGGCGCACTAAAGGTTAAGTGTGATTTCGTTGAGTTAGAAGACTATCCAACCATCACAAAACTACGAGTGATGAGCCGTGGTCAGCAGTTGATTCGTCTTGATTTTGAAGACAAATTTGAAAACACTAATCCAGAGCTTATTCTGTCTCGCATGGAGCAAGCACTGCCAAATGTCCGTTCGGTTATCTTGTCAGATTATGCGAAGGGTGCATTAGAGCATGTACAGAGCTTCATTCAAAAAGCACGCGCAGCGAATGTTCCAGTATTCATCGATCCAAAAGGCGCGGATTTAGAGCGCTACCGTGGTGCGACTTTGCTTACGCCAAATATGGCGGAGTTCGAGCTAGTTGCAGGTAAAGTTAAATCAGAAGAAGACCTTATCGAGAAGGGCATTGCCTTGATCGAAAAATATGATTTTGAAGCTTTGTTGGTGACTCGTAGCGAGAACGGTATGACTCTGCTGCGTAAAGGTCAGGCACCGTTCCACTTACCGACTCAAGCCAAGGAAGTGTACGATGTCACAGGTGCCGGCGATACGGTTATCTCTGTCCTTGCAGCTTCTGTTGCTGCTGGTAAACCTCTGGATGAAGCGTGTGCATTAGCGAATGCGGCTGCTGGTGTAGTTGTTGGTAAGCTAGGTACATCGACACTGTCTACGATAGAATTAGCGGAAGCGATTCACGGTAGCCAAGATACAGACTACGGCGTTATCTCTGAAGCAGCACTGGTTGAAGCGGTGAAGCGTGCTCGTGCGAAAGGCGAGAAAGTGGTTATGACCAATGGCTGCTTTGATATTCTGCACGCTGGGCATGTTTCTTACATGAATCATGCTGCTGAGTTGGGCGATCGTTTGATCGTTGCGGTTAATACTGATGAATCAGTAAAACGTTTGAAAGGTCCAGGTCGTCCTGTGAATCCAACTGATCGTCGTATGGCGGTATTGGCTGGCTTAGGTGCGGTTGATTGGGTTGTACCATTCTCTGAAGATACTCCTCAACGTTTAATCTCTGAGGTATTGCCAAGCATTCTTGTTAAAGGCGGTGATTACAAACCTGAAGAGATCGCTGGTGGTGCGGAAGTGATTGCTGCTGGTGGTGAAGTGAAAGTACTTAATTTTGAAGATGGTTGCTCTACCACTGAAATCATTAAAGCGATTAAAGGTGGCCGAGGCTAACCTTCGGTCTTTTAGCTTCTATGCTAGCTTTTGAATAGATAATAAAAATGCCGCTCAATGAGCGGCATTTTTGTAACTTAAGTAATTCTGAATTACTTACTTGCTACTTTTAGACCTGCGTTTACATCAACGATGTCTTGTTCGCTTAGCGTACCAACCGCTTGGCGAAGCTGAAGTACACTTAGGATATAGTTGTAACGAGCATCTGAAAGGTTTTTGTTCGCATCGTATAGACGACGAGTTGAATCTAGTACGTCAACGATAGTACGAGTACCCACATCAAAACCTGCTTCTGTCGCTTCTAGAGCTGATTGAGCAGAAACTACAGATTGTTCGTAAGCGCGTAGCGCACCGATCGAAGCACTGATGTTGTTGTTGAACGCACGTACGTCTTTTACAACGCTACGGTAAGTCGCTTCTAGATCTTCACTTGCTGCAACGTAGTTGTATTCAGCCTGTTTAGTCAATGAAGTTGTGTTGCCACCCGTGTATAGAGGTACAATTAAGTTCAAACCAATGTTTAGGTTGTCTTGGTCGTAATCTTGGGTGCTGTTTGATTGATCTGAAAGAGCGTAGCTACCATCTAGTGTTAAGCTTGGTAGGTGACCAGAGCTTGCTAGAGAGATGTTGTCTTTTGCTACGTCTTGAGAGATACGTGCAGCCAATAAGCTAAGGTTCTTTTGTTCTGCTTGTTCAACAAGCGCAACAGCAGACTCAGAAGATTTGCTTGCTGAGAAACGATCAGTATCTAGGATGCTTAGGTTAGAGTGTTCCTGACCTGTAATCTCACGTAGACCTTCGTAGCTATTCGTTAGGTCGTTCTCTGCAAGAACTTCATCAGCCAAAACGCCATCGTACTGAGCTTGCGCATCATGTACATCGGTGATTGCTGAAAGACCTACTTCAAAACGCTGTTTAGTTTGCTCTAGTTGACGAGCAACTGCTGCTTTCTCTGCACGAACAAATTCTAGGTTATCTTGAGCGCGAAGTACTTCGAAATATGCTGTCGCAACACGAAGAATCAAGGCTTGTTGTTCTGCCGCGTAAGCTGAATCAGATTGACGAGCGGTTTTCTCTGCCGTATCTAGTGTGATCCATGAAGAGCGCTGATAAAGCTCTTGGCTGAAGCCGATAGCAGCTCCCCAAGTGTTGTTATCAATGCTTGAATTACCAACACCTGATGTATCTCGATCACCACGATTAATGTCGTAGTTTGCTGTTAGGTTAATTTGTGGTAGCAAATCACTACGGCTTGACGTTACTGCTTCAAAAGCGGCATCGCGCTGCGCTGCTGAACGAAGAAGTTGTGGATCGTTCTGTTTTGCTTGGTCGTAAACTTCAGCTAGCGTATCAGCAAAAGCTGACGAACTCAGGCTGCCAATTGCTGCACTGATAAATAGTGGAAGCAGTTTTTTCATTTTCCTATTCCTGCCTTTTATGGAATTTTCTTTAAAAGAGTTTAACCCAGTTTGGTGGTAATTTACTCGAAACTTTGCACTTTTTTACAGTTAACTGTCCACTTGTGCAATATTTATTTTTTAAAACTTAACTTTAATTATAAATTTTATATAAAAAGTTGAACCTTATCCTTGGTAGTTAACTCGGACAATGAGTAAACTATAAAGATCACTTAGTGAGGTACCAAATGCAACAGTATGACAATCAACGACATGAGTTTACTCCGCAAGATGTGGAAATAGTCTCAAAAGAGACGCTGTTTCGTGGTTTTTTCAAAATGGTTAAGTACACATTTAAACATAGACTGTTTGAGGGCGGCTGGAGCCAACCAATAGAGCGTGAGATGTTTGAGCGTGGACATGCTGCTGCTTTGCTACCTTATGATCCTGTGCGTGACGAAGTTGTGATCGTCGAACAGATCCGTGTCGGTGCTCTAGAGCATGAGACCCCATGGCAATACGAAATTGTTGCTGGGATCATTGATACCGATGAATCACCACAAGATGTCGCTCGTCGTGAAGCGATGGAAGAAGCCGGGGTCGAAGTCGGATCTGTGTTGCCTATTACTTCGTATTACCCTTCATCTGGTGGTTGCTCAGAAAAGCTTGACGTCTTTGTTGGCTGTGTTGATGCAACGACAGCCAAAGGGGTACACGGATTGGACTACGAAGGTGAAGACATTCGCGTACAAGTGATGAGTCGTGAAACTGCTTATCAGTTGGTAAAAGACGGTGTGTTTGAAAATGGAGCCACGATCATTGCGCTACAGTGGCTACAATTGAACTACCAAGAATTACAGTCAGAGTGGATAGATTAACGTCATGCCAAATATAGCAGTCAAGAAACCGTATCATGTTGATCTTGCTGAATTGATGCGAGTTTACGAGACGAACTATGCCAAACTGAACGCTTTGTTACCGGTTGGGCATGAAGTTGGTGACGTTCGCTGTTACCAAGCCGTTAATATGGTGTATCAATTGACAGTGAATGAGGTCACAAAATACACCACATTAATAGATATATGTCAGAGTGACGCGATGCCAGTGTTTCCTTTGCCAAAAATGTCTGTCAGGCTATATCACGACGCTCGAGTTGCAGAAGTGTGCGCTAGCGGGGATTTTTCAAGAGTCAAAGCGAAATATGACTATCCCAACACTAAGCTTCTGCAAAAGGACGAGAAATTTCAATTGAATAAATTTCTTGGGGAATGGTTAACGTTTTGTTTAAAAACGGGTATCAGCCGAACCCCAATTACCTTTTAATTGAGCCTATTTATCAACACTTTTAAAGTCTAAACAGTAACGTATCTGGATTTGTTATTTTGGAATTATCACACACTTCAAAATTTGATGAGAGCACTATTAAGCTTGTGCAGCTAACGGACACGCATTTGTTTGCGCCGAGCAATGGCAGCTTATTAAGCATCAACACTCAAGATAGCTTTCGTGCTGTAGTCGATGGCATTGTTAGTCAGGGTTTTGACTATCAAGCGATTTTAGCAACCGGTGATATCTCTCAAGATCACAGTGCTGAGTCGTACCAGAAATTTGAGTCAGGGATTCAACCTTTGGAAAAGTCATGCTATTGGCTGCCAGGGAACCATGACTTTAAGCCTAATATGGGCAGTGTTTTACCATCACCACAAATACAGTGTGTTGAGCATGTCTTGCTAGGCGATAACTGGCAGATGGTGATGCTAGACTCGCAGGTGGTTGGTGTGCCTCATGGTCGCCTTAGCGATCAACAGCTTGATCTGTTAGAACAAAAGCTGACGGAATTCCCTGAACGTAATACTTTGGTTCTATTGCATCACCATCCATTGCTGGTTGGCAGTGCATGGTTGGATCAGCATAACCTAAAAGACGCCGATCAATTTTGGGATGTGGTTCAACAGCACACCAATGTCAAAGCAGTATTGTGTGGTCACGTTCATCAAGACATGAATCGAGATCATTATGGTGTACAAGTCATGGCAACACCGTCGACTTGTGTGCAATTCAAACCTAACTCAGATGACTTCGCGGTAGATACTTTGTCTCCGGGCTGGAGAGAGATTGAATTACATCAAGACGGAACGGTCAGCACGCAAGTTCGTCGTTTGCCTCATGGGCAGTTCTTGCCTGATTTTGAAGCCGCTGGTTATTAATGAAGGTTGTTATTGATGTTAGGCTCTAATCAGCAAGCGACTAAGCCATCGCTGCTTCTCTATATTCACGGGTTTAACAGTTCATCACGTTCTCATAAAGCGAATGTGATGGCAGATTACTGTGCGGAGCATCGCGCTGATATTAAAGTCGTAACGCCTCAACTGCCGAGTCTCCCTAAGCAAGCGGCACTTCATTTGCAACAGCTGGTGGAGCAATACAAAGAGCAATATCAGATAGCGTTGGTCGGTAGCTCACTAGGTGGCTATCTTTCAACATGGCTGAATAGCCACTATGGTTTTAAAGCGGTGGTTGTAAACCCTGCAGTGAAGCCGTATGAGCTTCTTGCTGACTATTTAGGTGAACAAGTAAACCCATACACAGATGAACGATATGTACTGGAAACAAAACATATTGATGAACTGAAGGCGTTAGAGGTTTCGGCTATCGCTAAGCCGAGCGACTTCTGGTTACTTCAGCAAACGGAAGACGAAGTTCTGGATTACCGACAAGCGGTAGAGAAGTACCAAGGTGCAACACAGACAGTAGAAGAGGGCGGGGATCATAGCTTTGTTGATTTTAAACGCTACCCACAACAAATCATCACCTTTCTAAATCTTTAATCTGTTCCACCAACCAAGTGATTTTCTCTTGTTTGCCTGTTATTTCATCTATCAATGGTGAAATATCATAGTTTGATGTCTTAGTTTTTGAACTAGCTTGACATCATTACTCAGCTTCCAGACTATATTCCCCAATACTTCGCTCGTTCGCTCTACTATGACGGTTCATAGTAATGATTCTGCTTTAGTGAAACTGGAGCCAGCGAACTGACGCAAACTTTTTGAGTAAACTCCGTATTATGACTGAACAATATAATGCAAAAGACCTCGAGGTACTTGAAGGTCTCGATCCTGTGCGACACCGCCCAGGAATGTATACCGAGACAGAAAGACCTAACCACCTTGCCCAAGAAGTCATTGATAACTCGGTCGATGAAGCATTAGCGGGACACGCTAAGAAAATCAAAGTTGTGCTTCATGCAGACCAATCGTTAGAAGTTACCGATGACGGCCGTGGTATGCCTGTCGATATTCACCCAGAAAAAGGGATCTCAGGTGTTGAGCTGATTTTAACAAAGCTCCACTCTGGTGGTAAATTCTCGAACAACAACTACAAGTTCTCTGGTGGTCTGCACGGTGTAGGTATCTCGGTAGTAAACGCGCTGTCAAAACGTGTTGAAGTGACCGTACGCCGAGAAGGTCAGGTTCACGAGATCGCACTTGAAGGCGGTCATGCAGTAACAGAGCTTACTGTAACGGGCACTTGTGGTCATCGTAACAGTGGTACATCAGTACATTTCTGGCCTGATCCTAAGTACTTTGATAGCCCTAAATTCTCGACACTTCGTTTGATTAACAATCTACGTGCAAAAGCAGTGCTTTGCCCAGGTTTAGAAATTACCTTTATCGACAAAGTCGGTGGCGAAGAGCATAAATGGTTCTATGAAGATGGCCTAAAAGATTACCTTGCCGAAGGCGTGAAAGGTTATACCTTGCTGCCTGAAGAACCTTATGTTGGCGAATTCGTTGCTGAAACCGAAATGGCAAACTGGGCGATCATCTGGCAGCCAGAAGGCGGTGATATGATCACCGAGAGTTATGTGAACTTAGTACCGACTAAACAAGGTGGTACACACGTAAACGGTCTTCGCCAAGGTTTGCTTGATGCAATGCGTGAGTTCTGTGAATTCCGGAACTTGTTACCACGCGGCGTTAAGCTAACTGGCGACGATATTTTCGATCGCTGTTCGTACGTACTATCGGTGAAGATGCAAGATCCGCAGTTTGCAGGTCAAACAAAAGAACGCTTGTCTTCGCGTCAAACCGCTGCGTTTGTTTCTGGTGTGGTAAAAGATGCCTTTAGCCTGTGGCTGAACGAAAAGCCACAACTGGCAGAACAGTTGGCAGAAGCTTGTATTGCGAATGCCCACCGCCGTATGCGCGCAAGCAAAAAGGTTGTGCGTAAGAAAATCGCCTCAGGCCCAGCACTGCCGGGTAAGCTAACGGATTGTTCGGTTCAAGATTTAAGCCGCACTGAAATCTTCTTCGTGGAAGGGGACTCGGCGGGTGGTTCTGCTAAACAAGCGCGTGACCGTGAGTTCCAAGCGGTGATGCCACTTCGCGGTAAGATCCTAAATACGTGGGAAGTGTCGGCAGACCAAGTATTGGCTTCGCAAGAAGTGCACGATATCTCGGTAGCTCTGGGTATCGACCCGGACAACGATGACTTATCAGGCCTGCGTTACGGTAAGATCTGTATTCTTGCCGATGCGGACTCGGATGGTCTTCATATCGCGACACTGTTATGTGCATTGTTTACTCGCCATTTCCATGCTTTGGTTGAAGCGGGCCATATCTATGTGGCAATGCCTCCTCTGTATCGTATCGATTGCGGTAAAGAAGTGTTCTACGCACTCGATGACGCAGAGAAAGACGGTGTGCTTGAGCGACTATCGCAGAAGAAAGCTAAGATCAACGTGCAACGATTCAAAGGTCTGGGTGAAATGAACCCACTTCAGTTGCGTGAAACCACCATGGATCCAAACACTCGTCGCCTTGTTCAGTTAACGATTGATGACAGCGAAGCGACTAACGAGATGATGGACATGCTGCTTGGTAAGAAACGTGCAGATGATCGCCGTACATGGCTACAGACTAACGGTGATATGGCCGAGGTATAATGGATGTCTAACGAAATTACATATGATGGCGTTGAACAGCTGCCAATGCGCAAGTTCACCGAAGATGCCTACTTAAATTACTCAATGTACGTGATCATGGATCGTGCATTGCCGTATATCGGTGATGGCTTGAAGCCAGTACAGCGTCGTATTATCTACGCGATGTCTGAGCTGGGCTTATCGGCTGCATCGAAATACAAAAAATCAGCACGTACCGTTGGTGACGTATTAGGTAAGTATCACCCACACGGTGACTCTGCTTGTTACGAAGCGATGGTATTGATGGCGCAGCCGTTCTCTTACCGCTACCCATTGGTAGATGGTCAAGGTAACTGGGGGGCTCCTGATGATCCGAAATCGTTCGCTGCAATGCGTTATACCGAAGCAAAACTGTCTAAGTTTGCTGAAGTTCTGCTGGGCGAGTTAGGTCAAGGCACTGTTGACTGGCAACCAAACTTTGATGGCACGATGAAAGAGCCTCAAATGTTGCCTGCTCGTCTTCCACATATCCTGCTTAACGGTATCACGGGTATCGCGGTAGGTATGGCGACCGATATTCCACCACACAACGTGCGTGAAGTCGCTAATGCAGCCATTCACCTAATTGATACGCCTAAGTCTGAGCTTTCAGATGTGATGGGTTTCATTCAAGGTCCAGATTACCCGACAGAAGCTGAGATTATCTCTCCGAAATCGGATATCGAAAAGATCTACCGTACTGGACGTGGCAGCATCAAGATGCGCGCGGTTTGGCACAAGGAAGGCTCTGATATTGTTATCACGGCTCTGCCTCATCAAGTGTCAGGTGCAAAGTTACTTGAGCAAATTGCTAACCAGATGCGCGCTAAGAAGCTGCCAATGGTTGACGACTTGCGCGATGAATCTGATCACGAGAACCCAACGCGTATCGTTGTCGTTCCTCGTTCGAATCGTATCGATTGTGATCAATTGATGAGTCACCTGTTCGCGTCGACGGATCTAGAGAAAAACTTCCGCGTTAACTTGAACATGATTGGTTTGGATAACCGTCCTCAGGTTAAAGGCTTAGTTCAAATCCTGAAAGAGTGGATCGAGTTCCGCCGCACAACCGTTCGTCGTCGTTTGCAGTACCGTTTAGATAAAGTACTGGCACGTTTGCACATCTTAGAAGGCTTACTTGCTGCTTATCTTAATATCGATGAAGTGATTGAGATCATTCGTACAGAAGACGAACCATGTCCTGTTCTAATGAGCCGTTTCAACATTTCTGAAGTTCAAGCTAATGCGATTCTTGATATTAAACTTCGTAACTTAGCTAAGTTAGAAGAGTTTAAAATCCGAGCTGAGC
Organism: Vibrio sp. 10N.286.55.E10; assembly: GCF_002872555.1. Taxonomy (NCBI): domain Bacteria; kingdom Pseudomonadati; phylum Pseudomonadota; class Gammaproteobacteria; order Vibrionales; family Vibrionaceae; genus Vibrio; species Vibrio sp. 10N.286.55.E10. Next base: position 29,988 of record NZ_MCSD01000002.1, on the reverse strand, counting down.
AAGAAGAGCTTGAAGCTGAACGTGAAAAGCTTGAAAAGCTACTCGGTTCAGAGCGTCGCTTGAATACGCTGATCAAGAAAGAAATCCAAGCAGATGCGGATAAATACGGCGATGATCGTCGTTCACCTCTGATTGAGCGTGCTGAAGCGAAAGCGCTAACAGAGCGTGACTTAGTACCAAGCGAACCAATCACAGTTGTGTTGTCTGAAAAAGGTTGGATTCGTCATGCCAAAGGGCATGAGGTTGATGCTGAAGGCTTGAACTATAAATCAGGTGATAAATTCCTAGCGAGCGCTAAGGGTAAGAGTAATCAACAAGCGGTGTTCCTTGGCAGTGATGGCCGAAGCTACTCCCTTGAATCACACTCATTACCGTCGGCACGTAGCCAAGGTGAGCCAATTACAGGCCGCTTGAACGTCAGCCCTGGTACTTCTATTCGCCAAGTGGTGATGGGAGAGAATGAGCAATTATGGTTAGTCGGTTCTGATGCTGGTTATGGCTTTGTTTGTAAGGGTAGCGATCTGCTGTCTAAGAACAAGAGCGGTAAAGCGTTGGTTAACTTGCCACAAGCTTCTGAAGTGATGATGCCAAGCCCTATTGCTGACTTGGACAGTAACCAGATTCTGGCGATTACTAACCAAGGCCGTATGTTGTTGTTCCCTATTAAAGACCTACCTCAGTTGAGCAAGGGTAAAGGCAACAAGATCATCAACATCCCTTCGGCGAAAGCAAAAGAGCGTGAAGAGTTTGTCTCGCACTTGATGGCTATCCCAGAGAATGCGACGCTGACTATCTACGCCGGTAAACGCAAGCTTGGCTTGAAACCAGCAGATCTTGAAAACTTCCGTGGTGAACGTGGTCGCCGTGGTGGCCTACTACCAAGAGGTTTACAGCGAGTGACTCGCATCGATATCGAAGAGCCAAGTGAATCGTAGAGATACCTGATACTATCTTTAGATAAAAGAAAACCCAGCCTGTGAGCTGGGTTTTTTGTATTTGTTTATTAGCAGCTTAAATCTAGCAGCTTGAACCACTGCTAACAGCGTTTGTTCTACAGGCGAGTATCTTCAGCAATTGTCACTTTGAGGGTTTTGTTTTCACCTTGGCGTAAGATTCCCACATCAATCTCGGTACCTGGACGCAAATCAGTAACAGTATCCATCACACTCTGGCGACCACTTACCTGGTTATTATTGATACTGACAATAATGTCTTGAGCTTCAAAACCGGCATCCGCAGCGGGGCCATTTGGATCGATACCTAACACAACAATACCGCCGATATTCTTAGTACCCAACATGCGTGAGGTGACAGAGTTGATGTCTTGTCCATCGATACCGATATAACCACGAATTACACGGCCATCGGCGATGATCTTCTCCATGATTTTATTAGCAAGCGGATAGGGGATAGCGAATGAGATCCCATAGGTTTCCATGTCGGTAGCTTGTTGGAAAGAGGCGGTATTGATACCGACTAGCTCACCTTGTGAATTCACCAGTGCACCACCCGAGTTACCTTCATTGATTGCTGCATCGGTCTGTATAAAGGCTTGATGACCATCAGCACTGATCGAAGAGCGGCCAGTTGCAGAGATGATACCAAAGGTTGTTGTTTGACCTAGGTTATATGGATTACCTATCGCCAGTACCACATCACCAACATTGGCTTTGTAGCTTGGGTTTAATGGGATTACTGGTAGGTTGTCACCGCTGACTCTCAGTATCGCGATATCGGTGCGTTTGTCTGAGCCGACAAGTTGCGCTGCTGCTACTCGGCCATCTTGAAGGGCCACAACTATTTGGTCTGCTTGAGCCACAACATGGAAGTTGGTAATGATGTAGCCTTTCTCGCTAACAATCACCCCAGACCCCAAACCTTGAGTCAGTAGCTTGTTACGATCATTTTCGGCGTATTTACGGCTATAAATATTAACCACAGCAGGTGCCGCGCGGCGTACTGCTTGATTGAATGAAATCTGAAGAGAGCCAATATTGTCGACTTTAGGGTTAGTGACATCTGCAACAATAGCGGGTCTTAAGCTTGGAAAAGCGAGAAGAATCAGCGCCGCTGAAACGAGTCCAAGGGAAATAGAACGAAATAGAAAGGACAGCATGTTTCCCTCTTCAACAAGTAAGGTGTGAAGCCTCCGTAGATGGATGACTGACTTGATTACTAGTGAAGCATAGCATTTTGATTCATCTAAAGAAAAGGGAGACTGAGTAAGTTTAAAGCAAACTTACCGAGCCTCCCTGTTATTACGTTGACGTATGACTATCTAATAACGAGGTAGATAGTTCTGTCGCCACGTTGGATATTTAGCGCTAGTACGCCCGGTTGTTTCTCAAGAATCTCTCTAAACTCAGCAAGGTTCTTAACGGTTTGGCGATTGACGCCAATAATGATGTCGTCTTTGAGAAGTTGATAAGCTTCTGCTGGTGAGCCTTGAGCCACACTTGACACTTTCACGCCCGTTGCTGAGTCGCTGTCTGTTGTGTTGGTGAGCTCTGCACCAGCTAAGCCTTCATGCAGTTTTTCAGCTTGTGTCTTGCTGTTGGTTGATTCACCCAGAGTCACATCAAAGGTTTTGTTCTTGCCGTCGCGAACCACGCCCAGTTCGATTTCTTTACCTGCACCGAGTGTAGCGACTTTAGCTCTTAATTCACTGAAAGTATAAATACGTTTACCATTAATAGAGACAATAATGTCACCCGCTTTCAGGCCTGCATCATCGGCTGCACTGTCCGGCACGACTTGGCTAACGAAGGCGCCTTTACTTGATTCATAACCGAGTGCTTCTGCTAGTTCTGAGGTGATCTCTCCACCTTGAACGCCCAGCATGCCGCGTTTTACTTCACCGAAATCGAGAATTTGTTCTGTCAGGTTTTTCATCATATTGGATGGGATTGCAAAGCCGATACCGACATTACCTCCGTTAGGGCCAAGAATGGCAGTATTGATACCAATCAGTTCACCGTTGAGGTTAACTAGCGCACCACCAGAGTTACCGCTGTTGATTGCCGCATCGGTCTGAATGAAGTTCTCAAAGTTCTCTAGATTCAGGCCGCTACGACCAAGCGCAGAAACAATACCTGATGTCACGGTTTGACCAAGTCCAAATGGGTTACCAATTGCGACACTAAAATCACCAACTCTTAACTTGTCTGAGTCTGCCACTTTTATCTGAGTAAGGTTCTTGGCTTCTTCTAGTTTAAGGAGCGCGATATCCGACATCTGGTCGCCACCGATAAGTTCGGCATCGTATTCTCGACCATCATGAAGTTTTACTTTGATATCGTCAGCACCATTAATCACATGGTAGTTAGTCACGATATGGCCTTTCTTGGCATCAATGATCACACCAGAGCCTAATCCGCGGAATGGGCGCTCTCGTGTTTGTTCTGGACCAAAAAAGAATTGGAATTGTTCAGGAATTTGCTGGCGTTGTACCTGTTTGCCTTCTACGGCAATACTAACCACAGCGGGGGTCACTTGTTCAAGCATAGGCGCGAGGCTTGGTAATTGTTCATTACCCACACTTAATGGTAGTGCGGCCGTTGCTTGAATGGGGGTGATGATTGAACTTAAGCTTAAAGTCAGTACTGATAAAGCAAGCAAAGGTTTTTTCATCATAAACTCCTCTCTAGTTAAGGTCTTACCCCTCTCACTACGTGTAATAAGTATGAGAAGTTTCAAATGACCTGAGTGAAAGTTATGACTCAAAAACCTTTGTAAAGTTCACAGAAGTGTTAAATGTTTATGATGCTTTTGCTGTCACTACATCAGGAGCATCAATGATCTCTTTCTTCTGTTCTGTAAATAAACCGGTTGCGCCATTCGCGTAATCTTTCGGTTGTTCCTCAAGTGTCGCTTCTTTAATTGAAGGCTTATCTTGTGATTTGTCCGAATGAGCGGCGGCTGTTTTTACAAACGGGTTGTCTTGCTCTGGCAGGTTAGGAATCAGCTCTGAGCTTGTTTTTTCCATGTGTTGGTACAGTTTCGTGTAGTCCTTACCTAAGGTGTCCAACATTTCTGCTGATTTCGCAAAGTGGTCAGCCAGCTCTTGTCGCTGCTGTTCTAGGGCAAACTTTGCGCTATCTAATTCTTTCTGTACGTTCTTTTGTTTTTTGTATTCAGGTGTCATAAGACGAGAAATGGCGACCCCTAAAATAACTCCGACTAGTAAACCGGCAACGGCATACATCCAAGGCATAACAGCTCCTTATTATTGTTTTTTAACATGTTTGTTACTGCTTAGTTACACGTGATACGGCTCCATGGTACTATGAGAAAGCCGCAGTATAAAGAGAAATGCGTGTGCGCTAGTTAGCAGTTTGATGCTGCATTATTCACCACGTTACGTTATTTCTCGTACTGTTTGGGCTCATTTTTATTTGCTGTCTGATATCGCTTTCATTGTGGAAATGTCGTCATGAATCCCATTAAAAAATACGAACAAGATATAAAAGAACATGGATTTCAAAGAGATCCAGCACAAGAGCAAGCAGTTAAGTCTTTAGATGAACTCTTTCATCAATTCCAAGATTACATGAATACGCCTATTCCTCAACTAACTCGATTCCAGAAATTATTGGGCAAAAAACCAGAATTGCCACAGCCACCGAAAGGTCTCTATTTCTGGGGAGGCGTAGGGCGCGGTAAAACTTATCTAATGGATACGTTCTACGACGCCTTACCGACCACTAAAAAAATGCGGGTTCACTTTCATCGCTTTATGTATCGAGTTCATGATGAACTAAAGGCGCTAGGTAATGTTAGCGATCCATTGCCTTTAGTGGCAGACAAGTTGAAGGAAGAAGCGGACATTATCTGTTTCGACGAATTCTTTGTTTCAGACATCACTGATGCGATGATCCTAGGAACTTTGTTCCAAGAGTTGTTCGCTCGCAACGTTATCTTGGTCGCGACCTCTAATATTCCCCCTGCGGATCTATATCGTAACGGGTTACAGAGAGCGCGTTTCTTACCTGCCATTAAGCTTATTCAAGACAACTGCCACATTCTTAATGTTGATAGCGGTATTGATTATCGTCTGCGTACTTTAGAGCAAGCAGAGATTTACCATTACCCGCTAGATAGCCAAGCGAATATCAATCTCGAAAAGTATTACGCTCAGCTCGTAGGTGAAGATAAAGAGAAGCTTAAGCAGATTGAGGTTAATCACCGTCAATTAGAAGTAGTCGAAGCGAGTGATGGGGTGTTGCATGGTACTTTTGCTCAGCTTTGTCAGTCGGCTCGTAGCCAGAACGACTATATTGAGTTGTCTCGGGTTTATCACACGGTTCTATTGGCGGATGTATTGCAAATGGGGGCGACTTCAGATGATGCTGCAAGGCGCTTCATTGCATTAGTTGATGAGTTCTATGAGCGCAATGTGAAACTGATTATTTCAGCGCAAGTGGAGCTAGAAAAGCTATACACCCATGGTCAGCTAGAGTTTGAATTTAAACGTTGTCAATCGCGCTTAATTGAAATGCAGAGCCATGAATATTTGGCAAAAGAACACTTAAGTTAGCTTTGATTATCTCGAATAAGAAATAGAATTAAAAAAATCGTGATTTTGTTCAAAAAGAGGTGATTTTTTCTTCGCTCTTCTCTATAATCCTGCGACCTACCGTTACTGCGGGCCTCTAGCGATGAGTAAAATCACGTTATGCCAAGAGTTTTCCAACACTCGAAGGGGTGATGAATGGTAACTCTTAGACAGTGGGAATACGCGAGTATTCCTTAAGTGTAAATTTTTTAAATAGGTAATTATTAGCATGAAAACTTTCGTTGCTAAACCAGAAACTGTAAAACGCGACTGGTATGTTGTAGACGCTGAAGGCAAAACTCTTGGCCGTCTAGCAAGTGAAATCGCTTCTCGCCTACGCGGCAAGCACAAAGCAGAATACACTCCTCACGTAGACACTGGTGATTACATCATCGTTGTTAACGCTGAGAAAGTTGCTGTAACTGGTAACAAAGCTAAGGGTAAGGTTTACTACCGTCACTCTGAGTTCCCAGGTGGTCTTAAAACTATCACTTTTGAAAAGCTAATTGCTAAGAAACCAGAAATGGTTCTAGAACTAGCAGTTAAAGGTATGCTTCCACGTGGTCCTCTAGGCCGCGCGATGTACCGTAAGCTTAAAGTGTACGCTGGTACTGAGCACAACCATGTTGCTCAACAGCCACAAGTACTAGACATCTAAGGGGATTATGAAAATGGCAGAGAATCAATACTACGGCACTGGTCGTCGCAAAAGCTCAGCAGCTCGTGTTTTCATCAAACCAGGCTCTGGTGAGATCGTAATCAACAAGCGTAGCCTTGATGTTTACTTCGGTCGTCCAACTTCTCGTATGGTTGTTAAGCAACCTCTTGAGCTAGTTGAACTAACTGAGAAACTTGACCTTTACATCACTGTTTCTGGTGGTGGTATTTCTGGTCAAGCTGGCGCAATCCGCCACGGTATCACTCGCGCTCTTATGGAGTACGATGAAACTCTACGTCCTGCTCTACGTGCAGCTGGCTACGTTACTCGTGACGCTCGTTGCGTTGAACGTAAGAAAGTTGGTCTACGTAAAGCACGTCGTAAACCTCAATTCTCTAAGCGTTAATTTTTCTTTACGAAAAAGTACACGCTCCCAGTTTTACGACTGGAATTGTGGTTCAAAGCTCGGCTATATGCCGAGCTTTTTGTTTTTATACCCCCTCTAAACGCTTCCTCTCCCTCGTTTTATTCCCAAATTCTTATATTTTGAAAGCTTTTGTAACCCAATGTGCGCTTTGCCTCATGATTGTTACAAAAAGGTAGCTTTATCTTGTCAAAAAGTAGGGTTTTATTTATCATTTGCCGTCAATAAATAGAACTAAATACATATTTTGTTAGCCATGCTCTTTAATCGGAATTATTTCAATCCATAAGGAGCAAATGGGAGAATGTTTGGATGAGCAACGCGCCTTTAAATAACGGTCGCAGGCGTTTCTTAACCGCAACAACAGCCGTTGTTGGTGGTTTAGGAGCAGCTGCTGTAGCCGTGCCTTTTATTAAATCATGGAATCCGAGTGCCAAGGCGAAAGCTGCGGGCGCACCGGTGGAAGTGGAAGTCAGTAAGTTAGAACCGGGACAAATGGTTCGTGTCGAGTGGCAAGGTAAACCTGTATGGGTTGTACGCCGTGCTGAGTCGGTACTAGAGAACCTAAAAGCGATCGGTGGTCAACTTCGTGACCCTCAATCTGAAGCTGAACAACAACCTGAATACGCGCAGAACGAGTTCCGTTCAATTAAGCCTGAATTCTTCGTTGCTGTTGGTTTCTGTACGCACTTAGGTTGTTCTCCAACTTACCTGCCGGATTCTTTTGCAGAGCAAGTTCAGGGTGTTAAGTCTGGTTTCTTCTGTCCTTGTCATGGTTCAAAGTTTGATATGGCAGGTCGAGTATTCCAAGGCGTACCAGCGCCATTGAATCTTGTTGTACCAAAGCATATGTATTTGAGTGACACTAAGATCATGATCGGTGTGGACGAGGGAGACGCGTAATGCAAGGATTGCTTGATTGGGTAGAGAAACGTCTACCCGCGATGAATGCTTATAAAAAGCATTTATCTGAATACCCAATGCCTAAGAACTTTAACTTTTGGTACCTTTTCGGTTCTTTAGCAATGTTGGTACTGGTTAACCAAATTCTTACGGGTATTTGGCTAACAATGAACTACGTACCGTCAGGTGAGGGTGCATTTGCTTCTGTTGAATACATCATGCGTGATGTGGAATACGGTTGGTTACTGCGTTACATGCACTCAACGGGTGCTTCGGCATTCTTCGTTGTTATCTACCTGCATATGTTCCGTGGCCTAATCTACGGTTCTTACCAAAAACCTCGTGAGCTACTTTGGATCTTCGGTATGTTGATCTTCTTAGTGCTTATGGCTGAGGCTTTCATGGGTTACCTACTACCATGGGGTCAAATGTCTTACTGGGGTGCTCAGGTAATCATTTCTTTGTTTGGTGCGATTCCTGTTATTGGTGATGACCTAACGCTTTGGATCCGTGGTGACTACATCATATCTGGTGCAACGCTGAACCGTTTCTTCGCACTGCACGTTATCGCTCTACCAATCGTACTTCTGCTACTTATCGTACTTCACGTACTAGCACTGCACGAAGTGGGTTCGAACAACCCAGATGGTATCGAGACTAAGCTTCCTAAAGGTACAATGGGCGACGATTACAAAACTCAGTTCCCATTCCATAAGGATTATACTAAGAAATACGACATCATCGACTCTATTCCTTTCCACCCATACGGGACGGTGAAAGACATGGTAGGTGTTGCTGGTTTCCTATTCTTGTTCTGTTACGTGCTGTTCTTTAACCCAGAAATGGGTGGATACTTCCTTGAGCCGCCTAACTTTGAAGCCGCGAATCCGCTGAAAACACCTGAGCATATTGCTCCAGTTTGGTACTTCACGCCGTTCTACGCTGTACTTCGTGCTGTTCCTGATAAGCTGCTAGGTGTAGTAGCAATGGGTGCATCTATTGTTGTGTTATTCCTATTGCCATGGTTCGACCGTTGTAAAGTGCGCTCTTACCGTTACCGTAGCAAACTGCATTTGATTAACATCATCCAATTCACAATAAGCTTTATTGCGCTTGGTGCACTTGGTGCGCTTCCAGCAACGCCAACATACACGCTACTGGCTCAAATCTTTAGCTTAGGTTATTTCATGTTCTTCGTTCTACTGTGGTTCTACAGTAAAAATGAAGCGACGAAACCATTACCAGAAAGGGTGACATTCAAATGAAAAAGTGGATTGTAATTTTATTTGCTATGTTGCCGTCATTGGCGATGGCAGCGGGTGCAAACGTACCATTAGACAAAGCGAACAATGACTTAACAGACAAAGCTTCATTGCAAAATGGCGCTAAGATGTTCATGAACTACTGTTTCGCTTGTCACTCAACGCAGTACCAGCGTTATGAACGTGTTGCGAATGATTTAGAGATCCCTGTTGATCTAATGAAGGAAAACCTGATTTTCGACCCAGAGGCGAAAATTGGTAGCTTGATGGTTAACGCTATGCCTTCTGAGCAAGCGGCAAGTTGGTTTGGTGCTCCGCCACCTGACCTAACTTTGGTTGCTCGTGTTCGTGGCGCAGATTGGCTGTACACTTACCTTCGTACATTCTATGAAGATCCGTCTCGTCCGTTTGGCGTGAACAACATTGTTTTCCCAAGTGTAGGTATGCCGCACGTTCTTGAAGAGCTACAAGGTATCCCAACACCAATCTACGATACGCATATGGTAGATGGCGAGGAAGTGACGGTTGTTGTTGGTACTGAAACTGACGGTTCTGGTGAACTAAGTGCTGGTGAATACGACGAAGCGGTTCGTGACCTTGTTAACTTTTTGGTTTACTCGGGCGACCCAGTTCAACTTGAGCGTCACGCTATGGGGTGGTGGGTAATGGCCTTCTTAGTAATATTCACTATCATCGTGATTTTGCTGAAGAAAGAGTATTGGCGTGATGTGCACTAATTGTGCTATAATACCGTGCTAATTCCCAAATTATGTTAATGTTCAATGGAGGCTTTAGGCCTCCATTGTTTTTATTTAAAGTGTACTGGAGGGCTCCATGGCTGTAGCTGCCAATAAACGTTCTGTAATGACTCTTTTCTCAAGTGCTTCTGATATGTATAGCCATCAGGTGCGCATCGTTCTTGCTGAAAAAGGCGTAAGTGTTGAAGTTGAGTTGGTTGATGAAAAAAATCTACCAGCAGAGCTTGTTGAACTGAACCCGTACAAATCAGTACCTACTCTTGTTGATCGTGAGCTTGCTCTATATGACTCAAAGATCATCATGGAATACCTAGATGAGCGTTTCCCTCATCCACCATTGATGCCTGTATACCCGGTTGCTCGTGGTAACAGTCGTCTAATGATGTACCGCATTGAGCGTAACTGGTATTCAGTTGCAGAGAAGATCGTTAAAGGCAATGCTGAAGAATCTGAAGCAGCTCGCGTTAAACTGCGCAACGACCTACTGACTCTTGCTCCTATCTTCGCTGAGTATGAATACTTCATGAGCGAAGAGTTTAGCCTAATTGATTGTTACCTAGCTCCGCTACTATGGCGTTTACCTGAGCTTGGTATCGAACTAATTGGTCCTGGTTCTAAAGAGCTTAAGATTTACATGAACCGCGTATTCGAACGTGATTCATTCCTAGCTTCTCTAACTGAAGCTGAGCGTGAGATGCGACTTGTTCGCTAAGCGTTTATGGATATTTCTAATATGACTCCACGCCGACCATATATGCTTCGTGCATTTTATGAATGGCTGGTTGATAACGAATTAACTCCACACCTTGTTGTTGAAGCAACATTGCCGGGTGTGCGAGTTCCAGAAGAGTTTGTTCAAGATGGTCAGATCATTCTGAACATCGCGCCTCGTGCGGTTGGACAACTTGAACTGGGTAACGAAGCTGTGACGTTTAGTGCTCGCTTTAGTGGTCGTCCACACTCTGTGATCGTTCCGCTTTACGCAGTACAAGCGATTTATGCTCGTGAAAATGGTGCTGGTACCATGTTTGAACCTGAAGAGGCTTACATGGAAGCGTTTGAAGAAGGGATTGAAGAAAGTCCTTTTGAAGAACCAGAAAAAGGCCCATCTTTGAGCGTAGCAACGGCAGACGTAGATGCTGAAGAGCCTGACTCAGATCCTGAGCCACCTCGTCCAGCGAAAGGTCGCCCAAGCCTTCGTGTTATCAAATAACGTTAGTTAAATAACGAATCAAATAAAAAAGCAGCGACTCGTCGCTGCTTTTTCTTTTCTGGTAAATAGCATTTAATTGACTGACTTAAGGCTAGTTAACAGCCGTCTCTTCTTCACCATATTCAAATGCTCGAATGACCTGCTTTACGCCAGATATGTTACGCGCAACTTCTGTTGCGATATCAGCATGCTCTCGAGTGACCAGTCCAAGCAGGAATACTTCAGAATCCTCAGTAATTACTTTTACTTTGATGCCGTTAAGCTCAGCATTAGCAAGCAGAGCTGACTTCACCTTAGTCGTAATCCAGCTGTCTTTGCTAATCGCGCTAACCGATAATGGCTCTTTCACTCGAATCTGGTTATGTATGCTTTCGACACCGGTTACTTCTTTGGCTTGGCTCTCAAAAGCACGACGTTCAGCGTCTGTTTTTGCTTGCCCCATTAACACCACAGAGCCGCGGTAAGAACTTGCAGTGACACGCACGCTACCACGGTAGGGTTGTTTATTAGTGATAGCTGCAACTTCAAATTCGATATTGTTGTCGTTCCAAATTTCTTTGGTGGTTCGCGTGTCAGTGACTAGATTTGCTGTGGTTGCCGCACCAGCAATGAAAATGCCAGCACAGCCAGACAGAGACAGTGTAAGTAGCGAAACACTAATCAGCTTAAACAGCCTCATAGAGGTTAATGATTTCATTGTGATGCTCCGTATATCACTCTTCGTGAGCAGGGAAGAGTACTTGATCGATTAGGTCACATAGGCAGTGTAGCGTCACCATATGTACTTCATGAATGCGCGCTGTACGGTGTGAAGGAATACGAATTTCTACATCGTGTTCACCAAGCAGACCTGCCATCTCGCCACCATCTTTACCGGTAAAGGCAATGATTGTCATGTCGCGCGTTACCGCCGCTTCCATTGCCTTGATGATATTCTTGCTGTTACCGCTAGTCGAGATAGCCAACAGAATATCGCCAGTTTGACCAAACGCACGCACTTGCTTAGAGAAGATCTCTTCATAGTGGTAGTCGTTAGCCACAGCTGTGAGCGTAGTGTTGTCTGCTGTGAGTGCCATCGCTGGAAGGCTAGGGCGCTCTGTTTCAAATCGGTTGAGTAGGCACGATACAAATTGCTGAGCATTCGACGCTGAACCACCATTACCACAACAAAGAATTTTGTTTCCGTTAAGCAAGGTCGCAACCATTGCTTGAGCGGCATGCGTGATTGCGTCAGGCAGAGCTTCTGCAGCCGCAATTTGGATTTGAATACTTTCTGTGAAACTTTCTTTAATGCTGTCTAGCATGTTTATCCTTGGGTAATCGCGTTTTGAATCCAGTCTATATTGTCATTCGGCCCTTCAATGGCAACAATATCAAACCTGAAATCTGTAGAGTGCACCGACAAGCCTTGCTGCATCAGCCAAACATTGGCTGTTTTGAGTAGCTTCTGTGACTTCTTGGCAGTCACCATTTCAGCGGCATGTCCGTAGCGGGTTTGCTTGCGGTATTTTACTTCAGCAAACACAACCGTATTGTTATGGCGCATTATAAGATCAATCTCACCACATTTTGCTATGAAGTTTTGTTCTATTAACGATAAACCGTGGTTAATCAGATAAGATTTTGCCACGGTCTCGTATTTATCACCCACTTGTTTGTGGGTGATTGTTGGTTTGGATAGGAAATTTCGACTAAAAAGCCCCATGCTCCGCCCAGCTGATTTCACGTTGAACCACACAGTTGTTATCGATGGTTAACACGCCGGTTTCACCTGGAATGCTGTAACCCTGTACGGCTTTCATCTGTGGCAGTGCATCCATTAGGTAGTATGCATCCATTCCCAGTGCTTGCAGACGCTTTTGGCCGTTTGAGTGTGCAGGCCATAGGTCGTTGAGCTCTTGATTAAGCTCGTTTTTATTCTCAACCAATAGTGGGATATCGCTGTAGAACACACCGGTTAGGTCTTCATACTGCTTATCACCGCTGTTGCTGCGTGAGTTTGAGAATAGAGCTGGTTGGCTTGCATCTGGGTTGATTGCAACTTCAATGAAGGGCTTGATGAGCGTTAGCTCTGAGTTCTTAGCCACAATGTAGACAGAATCGATATCACGACGGCTGCGTGGCTCAGTTTCAAGGTCTAGGTTAAGTAGTCCATCCATTTGAGCGATACGCTGTTGGCTCTCTTGCAAGCCGAATACCTGATTCACATTGCGTTGTAGTTGGCGTTTGTCAGAGAACAAGCTGATAGCAACATCGTTGCTGCTGTATTTTTTCCACTCTTCTTTAAACGCTTGCTCAACACGCTCACCTAAGCGTCCTCTTGGCGCAAGGATAAGCGGGTACTTGTAACCTTGAGTAAATAGGTGTTTCGCTGCCTGAGCGACTTCTTGCTCTGGCGATAGAGCGAGATAACAAATATTGGTATCAGGTTCTAGTTGCGTTGGAATGTTCAGAGCTAAAGCTGGAATCGAGTTCTCGTGGTTTTTCTGCGCTTGCTGAAGCTTAGTGATGTTGGTCTTAATCAGCGGGCCAACGATGAAATCAACGTTGTTCTCTTCCAGTGTCGCTTTAATCTCAGCCGCACTTTGCTGGTTGGTATCCATTACCGTCAGCGTTGCATCTTCTTCGCGCTCTTTGTCATTCATCATCGCAAAGATGAAACCGTCACGTACAAGTTGTGCTTGCTTGCCGTACTTGCCGGTTAGAGGCAGTAATAGTGCAGTGCTGGTTGGCTTGCTGATCTCTAGCGCTAAGATGTCCGTGATCGCCTGAGGTGTATATGTCGCTGCTGGGTGCTGAGGATTCTCAGCTAGCCAATCAGACAGGGTTTCCTGTAGGTTTGGAAGGTTCGAGTTCAGCGTCTTCATGTAAATCGCCAGCTGTAACCAACCTTCAAGAACGTCTTCCGTAGGCGACGTCTTAAGCTCTAGAATCTCATATTGAGAGTAGCTATTTAGGTTCTGCCAAATACGGTCAGCAGCTTGCTGTTGGAGCTCGTCGTCAGCGTCTAGATATTCTGAATAAAGAACTAACTCGCGGCTCGCCTCAAAATACTCGCTTTGCATTTCAGAAATGTTCGCGCGTAGCTCGTGATAATCTTTCCACTGCTCGTTCGGAAGTTTCCACCAAGGCTGGAAGTTCAGTTGGCTATAAGCTTGCTCCGGCTGCGAGTTGTTCACTAGCAGTTGAGCGCGCGCTAATTGCCATTCCGCTTGTTGCGTTTCGCTCAGCTCTTGTTTTGCTAAGCGTTTGATCAGCAGAGTTGCTTGATCGGTTTTTCCAGCTTGCACAGAAGCCTTAAGCGCCATGATTAACCAGTCGTTTTGTAGACTTCCTTTGCTACTATCCGCCTGCATCATGTAACTTTCAGTTGATTGCACTGGATCTAGTGTAATATCTACGCTCGTTGGTGTTTGAGGACCTGAAGAACAAGCCGCCAATGTAATTGCTAATGCAATTGGAGTTAGTAAGCGTGGTACACTGAGTCTCTTATGGTTCATCGTTGCCATGAGTTCTTTAAATTCCGTATAAATTTGTATCTATATTAATCGTTGAAGTGATGGTAAACAAATGACAGATAACAAAACCTTGCTCACAGAGAGCCCAACTCTCTACATTGTGCCAACCCCAATCGGAAATTTGGGAGATATCACTCAAAGAGCAATTGAAATTTTATCAAGTGTCGATGTTATTGCAGCCGAAGACACACGCCACACGGGTAAGCTGCTTGCTCACTTCAATATATCAACCAGAACGTTCGCTTTACATGATCATAATGAACAAACTAAAGCGCAAGTTCTAGTCGAAAGGTTATTAGAAGGTCAGTCTATCGCATTAGTCTCTGATGCGGGTACTCCTTTAATTAGTGACCCAGGTTACCATCTTGTCTCACAATGTCGTCAAGCGGGTGTGAGAGTTGTGCCACTTCCTGGTGCTTGTGCTGTTATTACTGCATTGAGTGCTTCAGGTTTACCGTCTGATCGTTTCAGCTTTGAAGGCTTCTTACCGCCGAAGAGCAAAGGCCGTAAAGACAAGTTCTTAGAGATCGCAAAGGCAGAACGCACCTGTATCTTCTACGAGTCACCGCACCGCATCTCAGATTCTCTACAAGATATGCTTGAGATCTTAGGCCCAGACCGCGAAGTTGTGTTGGCGCGTGAGTTGACTAAGACATTCGAAACTATTCAAGGATTGCCATTGGGTGAGCTGATTGATTGGATTGAAGAAGATTCGAACCGTAAGCGCGGTGAGATGGTGTTATTGATTCATGGTCACCGTGAAGAAGCGAGCACAGAACTGCCAGACGAAGCGACTCGCACGCTGGGTATCCTAACCAAAGAATTACCCCTTAAAAAAGCGGCTGCAATGACAGCAGAAATCTATAACTTGAAAAAGAACGCTTTATACAAATGGGGCCTAGAGCATCTAGACAACTAGATACCTATTTATAGAGTAGATAGCCTTTGTTGAAAAAGCTTGTGAGGAATGATGGTGTTGCCGTCATTCCTCTTTTTTTGTCTTAATTGTGTAAAATTCCCGCAGTTGCTTAGAGGTTTGCACCATATTTGTGATCTCGCTAGACACTGCTCCCTAATCTCTATACAATCCGCCCTTGGAGTTGAACGGGTAATCGCTGCTTTGCTGATGTCCTTCGGGAGACTGACGTTGAGGTCCTTCGGGAAACTGACGTTGAAGTCCTTCGGGAGACTGGTAGAGGGGAGGAACGTCCGGGCTCCATAGAGCAGGGTGCCAGATAACGTCTGGGGGGCGCGAGCCCACGACAAGTGCAGCAGAGAGAAGACCGCCGATGGCCTCATTTCTTCGGAAGGGGCACAGGTAAGGCTGAAAGGGTGCGGTAAGAGCGCACCGTGCGACTGGCAACAGTTCGTAGCAAGGTAAACTCCACCCGGAGCAAGATCAAATAGGCCCTCACATTGCGTTGCTCGCGTATGGGGGCGGGTAGATTGCTTGAGCCTGTGAGCGATTGCAGGCCTAGACGAATGGTTACCGCCGCGCAAGCGGAACAGAACCCGGCGTATGTGTCAACTCCACCTATATAAAGAACCCATCATTACTTAACGGTAGTGATGGGTTTTTTGCTTTATATTGACGTAAATTATTTAGATTTCCTTAGAATCCTTCACCCTGATATGAGCTTGGGTCAAAAATTCCCAAAGCCTATACACAATATGGTGGAGATACGGCGTGAAATCAGTACACTAAAACGTTAATAGAACAAATTATTGCCGCACTAATGGCTCAATCCACTCACTGAGAAGACTATGACAGAAGCATTCAAACATATTTCAGTATTGCTTAACGAATCTATTGACGGACTTGCGATCAAACCTGACGGTACCTACATCGATGGTACTTTTGGCCGTGGTGGTCACAGCCGTACAATCCTGTCTAAACTGGGCGAGAATGGACGACTCTTTAGTATCGACCGCGATCCACAAGCGATTGCAGAAGCGCAAAAGATCGATGACCCTCGCTTTACGATTATTCACGGCCCATTCTCAGGTATGGCTGAATATGCAGAGCGTTATGACTTAGTCGGTCAAGTGGATGGTGTTTTACTGGATTTAGGTGTTTCTTCACCACAGTTGGATGACGCTGAGCGTGGCTTTAGCTTCATGAAAGACGGCCCGCTTGATATGCGTATGGACCCAACAACTGGCATTCCTGTGTCTCAGTGGCTACTTGAAGCCGATCTTGATGACATCACATGGGTTATTCGTGAGTTCGGTGAAGACAAACACGCTCGTCGTATCGCGAAGGGCATTATTGCTTATCAAGAGAATGAAGAGAACGAACCACTAACGCGCACTGGTCAACTGGCTAAGCTTATCTCGGATGTGGCTCCAAAAAGCTTCAAAGAGAAAAAGCACCCAGCAACACGTGCTTTCCAAGCCTTCCGTATCTACATCAACAGCGAACTTGAAGAGATCGATACAGCCCTAAAAGGCGCAGCAAGCATTCTTGCTCCTGAAGGCCGTTTGTCGGTTATCAGCTTCCATTCACTTGAAGACCGTATGGTGAAGCGCTTTATCCGTAAAGAGAGCCAAGGCCCGCAAGTACCACATGGCCTGCCACTAACAGAAGAGCAGATCAAAGCGCTAGGCAGTGCTGATCTTAAACCTGTTGGTAAAGCGATCAAACCATCGAAAGGCGAAGTGGATGAGAATACTCGTTCGCGCAGTTCAGTACTACGAATCGCAGAAAAGCTATAGTCAATGAAGACCTCCAAGCCTAACTTAGCCAAGATAATATTTTTTGATTTGATCTCCGTGGGCAAGGTCCCGTTGGTGCTTCTTATCTGTATCTTCGCGAGTGCCATGGGGGTCGTTCTTACGACACATATGTCACGTCAGGCGATCACGCAAAAAGACACGGCGTTGGTGGAGCGAGAACAGCTTGATGATGAGTGGCGAAATTTAATGCTTGAAGAGACGGCTCTAGCTGAACACAGCCGCGTTCAAGCATCGGCAAAAAGAGAGCTAGACATGAAACGTCCAGACTCTGACAAAGAAGTTGTGATCACACTGAAATGACCGGTAAAAAGGAAAAAGCACCCGCAAAACCCGTTAAGAAATCAACGAAAGAGCGTGTGAAGAGCGAAAAGAATTCGGATCCAATTCTGATTAAATGGCGTTTCAACGTCGTTATTGCTTTCGTGTTTCTTGCCTTTGCTGCACTTGTTGGCCGTGTGGCTTACATTCAAATTATTGAACCAGATAACTTAATTCGTCAGGGCGACCTTCGCTCGGTACGTGTTAAGGCAATTCCTTCTGCTCGCGGTATTATCTCAGACCGCAATGGCGAGCCGCTTGCTGTGAGTGTTCCAGTTGAGGCGGTATGGGCCGATCCAAAAACGATTTTCGATAAAAATGGTATGGCTCAAATTGATCGTTGGTACGCGCTAGCCGATGTACTTGGCTTAGAGCGACAGTCGATGATCGACAAGATCTCTAGCAACAAATCCCGTCGATTTATTTACCTGCAAAGACAAGTTAGCCCTGCAATGGCTAAGTATATCCGTGAGCTTAAGCTGGTGGGTGTTGGCCTGAAAGCGGAATCTCGACGTTACTACCCTGCAGGCGAAGTCAGTGCACATCTTATCGGTGTGACAGGAATAGATGGGCACGGTCTAGAAGGCGTTGAGCGCAGCTATGACAAATGGCTTACGGGCGAGGCGGGTAAGCGGACGATTCGTAAAGACCGTTACGGACGTGTTGTTGAAAACATTGCTTTAGAAGAACGTGAAGAAGGCAAACCACTCGAGCTAACGATCGATCAACGATTGCAAGCGATCGCTTACCGAGCGATTAAACAGGCGGTGGCCGATCATAAGGCGACTTCTGGCTCTGCGATTTTGTTGGATGTAAAAACCGGCGCTGTATTGGCGATGGTTAACGCCCCTTCTTATAACCCGAACAATCGTGCTGACTTACAAAGCTTTAAGATGCGTAACCGCGTACTTACCGATGCGATGGAGCCCGGCTCTACCGTGAAACCTTTTGTGGTTTTGGCAGCGCTAGAGAATGGTACTGCTGATCCCGATATCGTTATTGATACCGGCAACGGCATCATGCAGATCGGTGGTAGCCGTGTACGAGACTCTTCTAAAGTGGGTAAGGCTGATTTAGCTTTAATCCTTAAGAAGTCGAGTAACATCGGTGTGGCGAAATTAGCACTTAACATGCCACTTGAAGCCTTGCTTGGAATGTACAGCTCGGTTGGTCTTGGCGAGATGTCTGGGTTAAATCTAATTGGTGAAACCAGTGGCATTTTCCCGAATCGTCGTCGTTGGTCTAAGTTTGAAATTGCAACATTATCATTCGGTTATGGCTTGTCAGTTACGCCGATGCAGTTAGCGCATGCTTATGCGACGCTAGCCAACAAAGGCATGTATGAACCGATTCATATTATTAAGAGTAACGACCAAGACTTTTCTAAGCAGATCATCAAGCGTGAAAACGCGGAGCTGGTGTTGAATATGCTAGAGGGGGTGACTCAAAAAGGCGGTACGGCAACAAGAGCCGCAGTCCCAGGTTACCGAGTTGCAGCCAAAACGGGTACATCTCGTAAGGCTGAAGCGGGCGGATACAGTGATGAATACATTGCAATTACCGCAGGTTTTGCCCCTGTTAGTGACCCAAGAGTCGCGCTGGTTGTTGTGGTTAACGAACCTCAAGGTGACCTTTACTATGGCGGTTCAGTCGCAGCTCCCGTTTTTTCTGAAATCATGAAGGGGGCACTGCAAATTCTCAATGTCCCTGCTGATGAAAACAAATTTCAAGAATAGAGCCAATCAGGATTCAATATGAGTAATAGCCTCACGCTGTCATCTTTACTTTCTCTTTGGGGAGACTTCAGTTCTTCTGAGCTAGATGCGATTGCTGTTGAGCAATTGGAGTTGGATAGCCGTGCGATCAAGGACGGTGATATCTTTGTTGCCATTGTTGGACATGCCGTTGATGGTCGTCGCTTTATCGACAAAGCTATCGCTCAAGGTGCGAAAGCCGTCATTGCACAAGCGGGTGATGATAAAGCTCATGGCTTGGTTGAGTGGTTGAATGCAGTTCCTGTTGTTTATGTGGCAGAGCTAAACTCAATTCTCTCTAAACTGGCTGGTCGAGTTTATTCTTCTCAAGCGACCAAACTAATTGGTGTTACTGGCACCAATGGCAAAACTACCATCACTCAATTGATTGCTCAGTGGCTAGACCTAGTCGGTCAACGCTCAGCAGTAATGGGCACCACAGGTAATGGTTTCTTAGATAATCTAAAAATAGCGGCTAACACCACAGGCAGTGCGATTGAAATACAGCGCACGCTGAGTGAGTTGGCTGAAGAAAAAGCCGTTTATACTGCGATGGAAATCTCTTCTCATGGTTTGGTGCAAGGTCGCGTTAAAGCCTTGGACTTTGAAGTGGGTGTATTCACTAACTTGAGCCGTGATCATCTTGATTACCATGGCACGATGGAAGAGTACGCTTTGGCTAAGAAGAGCCTGTTTACTGAGCATAAATGCAAGCACGCTGTGATCAATGTGGATGACAAAGTCGGCAAAGCGTGGATGTCAGATTTGTCCAATGCGATAGCTGTTTCATTACTTCCTCTGTCTGGTTACCAACAGTCGGTATGGGCATCTGATGTCGCTTATGCAGAAACAGGTATTCAGATGTCTTTCGATGGTAGCTGGGGGCAAGGTCAGCTTTCGGTTCCTTTAATTGGTCAATTCAACGCATCAAACGTATTGGTTGCTTTCGCGACTCTGCTGTCATTGGGCATCGACAAGCAAACCTTGGTCGACACTGCATCTCAACTTCAACCTGTGATTGGCCGTATGGAGCTTTTCCAAACTCCGAACAAGGCAAAAGTGGTTGTCGATTATGCTCATACGCCCGATGCGTTAGAGAAAGCATTGGCAGCACTGCGAGTTCACTGCTCTGGAAGATTGTGGGCTATCTTTGGCTGCGGTGGTGACCGTGACACTGGTAAGCGCCCAATGATGGCGGTAACGGCTGAGCAGTTCGCCGACAAAATTATTATTTCAGATGACAATCCTCGCAGCGAAGATCCTGCTTTGATTGTTAAAGATATGCTAGCTGGCTTAAGCGAACCTGAATCTGCATTCGTCGAACACGATCGCTATCAAGCGGTTAAGTTTGCCCTAGAACAGGCTGGCAGTAATGACATTATTCTTTTGGCTGGTAAAGGCCATGAAGATTACCAAGTATTGAAAGACAAAACGGTACATTACTCAGACCGAGAGTCTGCGCTTCAACTTTTAGGTATTTCATAATGATTGATGTATCACTCGAACAGATTTGTTCAGCGGTCAGCGGTGAATTGATTGAGGATGCTAACTCAAACAATGTCGTAATTAATGCCGTTTCTACCGACACTCGCACCGTTGAAGAAGGCGCATTGTTTGTTGCTATTGTCGGAGAACGTTTCGATGCGCATTACTTTTGTCATCAAGCGGTTGAGGCAAATGCGAGTGCGTTGTTAGTCGAACGAAAACTTGACCTAAATATTACTCAAGTTGTTGTTGAAGACACTAAACTTGCTTTAGGTCAGCTAAGTGCTTGGATCCACAAACAATGTGACGTGCCAACCATGGCGATAACAGGAAGCTGTGGTAAAACGACCGTCAAAGAGATGGTGGCGAGCATTCTGCAACAACGTGGCAAAGTGCTGTTTACGGCGGGTAACTTCAATAATGATATTGGAGTACCACTAACCTTGCTGCGCAGTGAACCCAATGACGACTATGCCGTGATAGAACTGGGCGCGAACCACATTGGTGAAATCGCCTATACCACCCAGCTTGTGAAACCACAGGTGGCATTAGTTAATAACGTCGCAGCGGCGCATCTAGAGGGCTTTGGCTCAATTGATGGTGTTAAACAAGCGAAAGGTGAAATCTTTCAGGGGCTTGCTGCTGGTGATACTGCTATTGTTAATCTAGAAAGCAACGGTGGCGACTTTTGGAATGAAGTACTTGCAGATAAAACGGTACTGACATTTTCAGAAAGCGACAACACGGCGGATTACTTTGCTAAGAATATTCGCATTAATGAGCAGGGCGAAGCTTGTTTTGAGATGCAAACACCGCAAGGCGCTATGCCTGTTGAGCTTGGCATTATTGGTCAGCATAACGTAGCGAATGCGTTGGCTGCAGCAGCGTTGAGTATCCAATTTGGTGCCACGCTTGAAGAAGTAAAAAATGGTTTAGCGAATCTTATCTCTGTCAAAGGGCGAGTTGAGGTTCAACAATTAAGTCAGAATATCAAGCTGATAGATGACAGTTATAACGCCAGCGTACCCGCGATGAAGGCGGCAGCTAAACTACTGTCTAGCTTCAAAGGTCAGCGTTGGTTGATTTTAGGCAATATGGCTGAATTAGGCGACGAAAGCCTTGCACTTCACCGTCAAGTCGGTGAATATGCTGCCCCATTCGCTTTTGAGCATGTACTCACTTACGGTGATGATACCAAGGTGATTAGTGAGGTCTGTAATGGTACCCACTTTGCAACGCATCAAGCGATGATCGCGCACATAGAGCAGCACTTAAGCTTGCCAGAAAACGCGCCACATACCTTGTTGGTAAAAGGCGCGAATAGTGCAGGAATGAGTAAAATAGCCGCTGCTTTAAAGGAGAACTTTTCATGATAATTTGGCTTGCAGAGCTACTACAGCCACACTTTTCTTTTTTCCGTTTGTTCGAATACTTATCGTTTCGTGCAATCGCGAGTATTTTGACGGCTTTATGTCTGTCGTTGTGGATGGGACCTCGTTTAATTGAGCGTCTGCAAATGCTACAAATTGGCCAAGTTGTTCGTAACGACGGTCCTGAATCTCACTTTAGCAAACGTGGTACACCAACCATGGGCGGCGTGATGATCCTAGCTGCCATTATTATTACGGTATTAATGTGGGCTGATCTTTCTAATCCTTACGTTTGGGCGGTATTGGTTGTGCTTGGCGGTTACGGTGCGGTTGGCTTTGTTGATGACTACCGTAAAGTGGTTCGTAAAAACACTGATGGCTTGATCGCTCGCTGGAAGTACTTCTGGCAATCAGCGATTGCATTGGTTGTGGCGTTTGCTCTGTATGCTCACGGACACGATACTGCGGCAACCCAACTGGTTGTTCCTTTCTTTAAAGATGTGATGCCACAATTAGGTTTATTGTACATCGTACTGACTTATTTTGTTATTGTGGGTACCAGTAACGCGGTAAACCTAACAGACGGCCTAGATGGTTTGGCGATTATGCCGACGGTTATGGTTGCTGCTGGTTTTGCTGTGATTGCATGGGCGACAGGTAACGTTAACTTCGCGGCATATCTACACATTCCATACATCCCGTACACTTCTGAGCTTGTGGTTGTATGTACTGCTATCGTCGGTGCAGGCCTAGGTTTCCTATGGTTCAACACCTACCCAGCTCAAGTATTCATGGGCGATGTTGGTTCGCTAGCACTGGGCGGTGCATTGGGTGTGATTGCTGTGTTAGTTCGCCAAGAGTTGGTACTGGTTATCATGGGCGGTGTATTTGTAATGGAGACCCTGTCAGTGATTCTGCAGGTGGGCTCTTACAAATTGCGTGGTCAGCGTATTTTCCGCATGGCACCGATTCACCACCACTATGAACTGAAAGGTTGGCCAGAGCCGCGTGTTATCGTGCGTTTTTGGATCATCTCAATGGTATTAGTACTGGTTGGCCTAGCGACACTGAAAGTTCGTTAATCCTGTGTGAGCCTCTGAGTAGGGGCTCTTTAAAACTATTAAGAGCATCTTGTTTAAATGGAACGTTGGCAAAATATTCAAAATGTAGTGGTTGTGGGGCTCGGTATTACCGGGCTCTCTGTCGTTAAACATCTCGTAAAATATCAGCCTCATACGCATGTGAAGGTCATTGATACGCGAGAGCTACCACCAGGAAAGGAATCTTTACCTGAATCGGTAGAGCTGCATTCTGGAAGTTGGAATAGCCAATGGTTAGCGGAAGCTGATTTGGTGGTAGCTAACCCAGGTATCGCACTCGCGACCCCTGAAATACAAGATGTTATTCAAGCGGGAACCCCGGTTGTTGGCGATATTGAACTATTTGGCTGGGCGGTAGACAAACCCGTTGTAGCTATCACGGGTTCTAACGGCAAGAGCACTGTGACCGACCTTACTGGCGTACTTGCAAAGGCTGCAGGTTTGAATGTCGGTGTGGGTGGCAACATCGGTATTCCTGCCTTAGATCTTCTAGAGCTTGATGCTGATTTATATGTTCTTGAGCTTTCAAGCTTTCAGTTAGAAACAACATCAAGCCTAAACTTAGCAGCAGCAGCATTTCTGAATCTGTCAGAAGACCATATGGATCGCTACCAAGGCATGGCCGATTACCGCGATGCCAAGCTAAGAATCTTTAATAATGCTCAATATGCGATTGTAAACCGCGACGACAAAGAGACGTATCCAGACCACAACATGTCATTAGTAACATTCGGACTCGATGACCAAGAGTTTGGTGTCGCGACAGTTGACGGCATTGAATGGCTCATGGACAACGGTAAGCCTGTACTTGCTACCCAAGATTTAACATTGGTTGGACGTCACAATGTGGCAAATGCGTTAGTCTCGCTTGCACTGCTTAAACAAGTCGGTATTGATTACAGCAAAAGCCTTGAAGCCTTGAAGGCCTACAATGGTTTGACGCATCGTTGCCAAGTGGTGGCTGACAAGCGCGAAATCAAATGGGTTAATGACTCAAAAGCGACCAACGTAGCCAGTACATTAGCGGCTCTGTCGGGTTTAGAGTGCCAAGGTACTTTGTATCTTCTGGTTGGTGGGGTTGGTAAAGGTGCCGACTTCAGTGAGCTTAAGCCTGTGTTGTCGCAACTAGAGCGCGTTCAATTGTGTTGTTTTGGTGAAGATGCCGCGCAATTTATGCCGTTGCACCCATCGTCTGAGACGTTTGAAACTATGCGTGACATTATTGAGAGTATCTCGAAGCAGTTAGTTGCCGGTGATATGGTGATGTTGTCCCCAGCGTGTGCCAGCTTCGATCAATTTAATAACTTCATGGCAAGAGGTGATGCGTTCACTGAACTTGCTCATGAGTATGCCTAACGTGTTGAAGGACTAACATTCAGTGCAAAGAGTGAAAGAGATTAATCAATCCATTTGGCAATGGCTTAACCGTGCCACACCAGAGGCGCTTTACGATCGTCAATTGGTATGGATTGCTCTTGGACTGATGCTGACGGGCTTAGTGATGGTAACGTCGGCTTCGTTTCCTATCAGTGCTCGTTTAACCGATCAGCCGTTTCACTTTATGTTCCGTCATGCCATCTTCCTTGTGTTGGCGTTAGGTGTCTCCAGCGTCATATTGCAAATCCCGATGCAGCGCTGGTTTCAATACAGTATGTATCTACTGGGCTTGTCCTTCTTCTTGCTGATTGTGGTATTAGCCGTCGGTAAGTCGGTTAATGGCGCATCGCGTTGGATCCCTTTAGGGCTATTTAACTTACAACCTGCTGAAGTCGCCAAGTTATCGCTGTTTATCTTTATGGCGGGCTACTTGGTTCGTAAACAAGACGAAGTGAGAAAAACCTTCTTCGGTGGTTTTGCAAAACCCATCATGGTGTTCGGCGCTTTTGCCGTGCTGCTGCTGGGCCAGCCCGATTTAGGTACAGTGGTCGTAATGCTAGTTACCCTGTTTGGCATGCTGTTCATTGCGGGAGCCAAGCTTTCACAGTTTATCGCCTTGATGGTGGCAGGTATTGCCGCGGTCGTCGGTTTGATTGTTATAGAACCTTATCGTGTTCGACGTGTTACCTCATTCTGGGAACCTTGGAACGACCCGTTCGGCAGTGGTTACCAGCTAACTCAGTCATTGATGGCGTTCGGCCGTGGTGATTGGATGGGGCAAGGGCTGGGTAACTCAATTCAGAAACTCGAATACCTACCGGAAGCGCACACCGATTTTGTATTTGCTGTGTTGGCAGAAGAATTGGGTTTTGTTGGCGTAACCTTAGTGTTGATGCTGATCTTTAGCTTGGTTTTTAAAGCCATTCTTATTGGTAAAAAGGCTTTTGAAAACGACCAAGTATTCAGTGGTTATCTGGCATTTGGTATTGGTATTTGGTTTGCATTTCAGACGCTTGTTAATGTGGGGGCTGCTTCAGGTATCGTCCCAACCAAAGGCTTAACCTTACCGCTGATCAGTTATGGTGGTTCAAGTCTTATCGTGATGTCGGTGGCGGTGTCTATGCTACTGCGTATCGATCACGAATGCCGAATGCAGCAGAAAGAACAAGCCGATAATCAAAACGAATTAGTAGAATAAGAATCTAACGTTATGAAACAAAACAAAAAACTTTTAGTGATGGCTGGTGGTACTGGCGGTCACGTTTTTCCAGGGTTAGCGGTAGCTAAAAAGCTTCAGCAACAAGGCTGGGAAATTCGCTGGTTAGGAACGGCAGACAGAATGGAAGCGGATTTGGTGCCAAAGCATGGTATTGAGATCGACTTCATCAAGGTGAAAGGCCTGCGTGGTCAAGGCATTAGCAAGTTAATTAAAGCGCCGTTTCAGATTATTAATGCCATACTTCAAGCAAAGCAGCATATCAAAGCGTGGCAGCCTGATGTGGTGCTTGGCATGGGTGGTTACGTAAGTGGCCCGGGTGGTATCGCGGCATGGTTGTCCGGTATTCCAGTGGTTCTGCATGAACAAAATGCAGTGGCAGGTTTAACTAACCAGTGGCTGTCTAAGATTGCCAAAAAGGTTTTCCAAGCTTTCCCTGGTGCATTTCCTACTGCAGAAGTAGTGGGTAACCCAGTACGTGAAGATGTGGTTGCCTTAGCTGAACCAGAGCAACGCATAGCAGAGCGTGACGGTGACATCCGTATCTTGGTTATGGGCGGTAGTCAGGGTGCAAAAATCCTCAACGATACCTTGCCAGTGACGATGGCTCAGCTTGGCGAAGGCTTCACAGTGATGCACCAAGCGGGTAAGAACAATCAACAACAAGTGATTGAACAATATAAATCACACTCTGTAGATAATGTTCAAGTGACTGAATTTATTGATGATGTGGCGCAAGCTTATGAGTGGGCAGATCTATTAGTGTGTCGCTCAGGAGCATTAACTGTATCTGAAGTCTCTGCGGCGGGGGTAGGTTCTATCTTCGTTCCGTTTATGCACAAAGACAGACAACAAGCACTGAACGCCGATCACTTGGTTGAGTGTGGCGCAGCGCTAATGATTGAACAGCCTCAACTGACGGCTGATAAGCTAGCGAACACCATCGCCGAGCTTGATAGAAATGAATTAAAAATGATGGCTACAAAAGCGCGTCAAGCTGCCAAGCTTGATGCTGATGTGACCGTCGCTGAAGCGATTAAAGCTTTAGCAAAATAATGAGATTGAATTGATGACGATTGAACATACCCAAGACTTAGCGCAAATCCGTGCAATGGTGCCAGAGATGCGCCGTGTTAAATCTATCCACTTCATTGGTATTGGTGGGGCCGGCATGAGCGGGATCGCTGAAGTCCTGTTGAATGAAGGCTACCAGATCACGGGTTCTGATATTGCTCAAAACCCAGTGACCGATCGTTTAGTTAGCAAGGGTGCGACCGTTTATATCGGTCACCAAGCGAGTAACGTTGCCGACGCAAGTGTGGTGGTGGTTTCAACCGCTATCAACGAAGAAAACCCAGAAATTATTGCAGCTCGTGAAGCGCGCACACCTATCGTTCGCCGTGCCGAAATGCTGGCTGAGCTGATGCGTTTTCGTCACGGCATTGCTGTGGCAGGTACGCACGGTAAGACAACCACGACTGCGCTAGTGACACAGATTTACTCGGAAGCAGGCCTAGATCCAACCTTCGTAAACGGTGGTTTGGTGAAAAGTGCAGGTACTAACGCACGTTTAGGCTCAAGCCGTATTCTTATCGCTGAAGCCGATGAGAGTGATGCGTCATTCTTACATCTGCAACCGATGGTTAGTATCGTGACTAACATTGAAGCGGATCATATGGATACTTATGGCGGTGATTTTGAAACGCTAAAGCAGACGTTTATTGATTTCTTACACAACCTGCCATTCTACGGTCAGGCTGTGATGTGTGTTGATGATCCAGTCGTGCGCGAGCTTATCCCTCAGGTAAGTCGCCAAGTGATTACTTACGGTTTCTCAGAAGATGCGGATATCCGTATTGAGAACTACGTACAAGAAGGTCAACAAGGTAAGTTCACGGTGGTACGTGAAGGCAAAGCGAACTTAGATATTACGTTGAATATTCCAGGTCGCCACAACGCACTGAATGCATCAGCGGCGATTGCGGTTGCAACAGAAGATGACATCTGCGATGAAGCGATTCTAAAAGCGATGGCGGGAACGGAAGGTACTGGTCGTCGTTTCGATCACCTTGGTGAGTACGAAACGGGTAAAGGCGTGGCGATGTTGGTCGATGATTACGGTCATCACCCAACCGAAGTGGATGTGACGATTCAAGCGGCTCGCAGTGGCTGGACTGACAAACGCCTTGTAATGATCTTTCAACCGCACCGTTACAGCCGAACACGCGATCTTTATGATGATTTTGCGAACGTTCTTGAACAGGTTGATGTCCTAATTCTGTTAGATGTTTATTCTGCAGGTGAGAAACCCATTGCAGGGGCTGACGGACGTTCATTAAGTCGAACCATTCGCGGGCGTGGTAAGATAGATCCAATCTTTGTTGCCGATATCAACGCACTGCCATCGGCTTTAGCCAACGTAATTCAAGGCGGTGACCTTGTTTTAACGCAGGGTGCAGGCGATGTTGGTCGAGTGGCGAAGCAGTTGGAATCGTTACAGTTAGACATTAATAAAATGCAGAACGCGTAACAGAATAGCGTCTACATACTGTGGTCGATCGCTCGTTTCTTGCGATTGACCTAAAATTGACCAAAAATCTTATTATCAACGTTTGATAGTTTGATTTTGCTCAGTATAATTCATAGGTTAAAGTAAGTGCTTTTACCTCTATTACGAAGATAGGGAATAGAATTGCGAACCAACGACAGGGAATGCGGGCTTTGGTAGAAAGTACTTTTAGCGAAAACCGCCACCTATTCAGTTTACCGTCGCTCAAGAAACACGCTTTAGGCGGGTCTTTTTTTGTCATGGTATTGCTATTCATTGGGTTTCTTTTCTATACCACACTGACTTGGATGTGGGACGATCAGCGATTGCCTCTCTCCAAAATAGTACTTCAAGGCGACTTAACTTACGTAACCGCTGGTGATGTCCAACATGCCTTTGGCGAGCTAGAGCATATTGGAACATTCATGTCGCAAGACATCGGTGTGTTGCAAGACAGTTTAGAAGCGTTACCTTGGGTTTCAGTGGTCTCCATTCGTAAGCAGTGGCCAGACACAATAAAAGTATTTTTGACTGAGTACCATGCAGCAGCAATCTGGAACGGCAACATGCTGTTGAATGACGATGGTCAGGTGTTTAATGGTGATATCGGCCTGTTGAAGGGCGATAGAGTTAAGCTTTATGGCCCAGAAGGCACCAGCCAAGAAGTGATAGAGAAGTGGCGACAGATAACCCCTTTGATTAACAGTCTAGGGTTAACCGTTACCTCACTCGTTCTCAATGAACGTCGCGCTTGGCAAATAATCCTAGATAACGGTATCCGTTTAGAACTAGGTAAAGATTCTTTAGATGAGCGTGTTGAACGCTTCATTTCGCTTTACAACGAACTTGGTAGTAAAGCGAATCAAGTGAGCTACATCGACCTCAGGTATGATACGGGAGCCGCTGTAGGCTGGTTTCCAGAGCAAGAGTTAGAAGAGAGCACAGATGACTAAGACCGCAGATGACAACATAATCGTTGGTCTTGATATAGGCACTGCGACCATATCAGCTCTGGTTGGTGAAATATTGCCTGATGGTCAAATCAATATCATTGGTTCTGGGCAAAGCCCATCCAGAGGTATGGATAAAGGTGGTGTAAACGACCTAGAGTCGGTAGTTAAGTCGGTTCAGCGAGCTATTGATCAAGCAGAGTTGATGGCGGAATGCCAAATCAGCAATGTATTTATCTCGCTATCGGGTAAACATATCGCAAGCCGAATTGAAAAAGGCATGGGCACTATCTCTGATGAAGAGGTGTCTCAAGACGATATGGATCGAGCGATCCATACCGCGAAATCAATTAAAATTGGTGATGAGCAGAGAATTCTGCACGTGATCCCACAAGAATTTACCATTGATTATCAAGAGGGGATTAAGAACCCACTTGGCTTATCTGGTGTTCGAATGGAAGTCAGTGTTCACCTAATTTCTTGCCATAGCGACATGGCGAGAAACATTATTAAAGCTGTTGAGCGATGTGGTCTCACAGTAGAACAAATCGTGTTTTCAGGACTTGCCTCAAGCAATGCGGTAATTACTGAAGACGAGAGAGAGCTTGGAGTCTGTGTTGTAGATATCGGTGCAGGTACGATGGACATTTCCATTTGGACTGGCGGCGCATTGCGACACACAGAAGTCTTTTCCTACGCAGGAAATGCAGTAACCAGTGATATTGCCTTCGCTTTCGGCACGCCAGTGAGCGATGCTGAAGAGATAAAAGTAAACCATGGTTGCGCTCTGAGTGAACTCGTAAGCAAGGATGACTCTGTTAACGTCCCTAGTGTTGGTGGTCGC